>JAYUUE010000001.1:0-2274 GCA_043754785.1 Polymorphobacter sp.
GTAATTGCCGGCACCAAGCGCGACCGACGGCAGGTCATAATTGAACTTTGTGATGGTGTAGCTTCCGAACCCAATGCCCACAAATTCGGTATCGGAAAACTGGGCGTTCCCGGACGCGATAGTCGAACCCGGCAAATTCCCATTGGCCGACAGAATCTGCCAGTTCACAGAAGACGGGGCGCCTAGTACTTCCAGCCACCACGCGGTAAAGCTCGCACGGTCAGTATCGCTGGCGTCCGAAGCCTGAAGCGCTGTGCTGCAAACGTATCACCTGTCACTCGACCTCCGCAGGTCGTGTTGAAGGCACAATTGCCATTGATCCCGGCATCGCGAAAGTCATAGATCGTTGCGGAAAACGCCGACGTTGCTGCGCCGAGCGAGATGGCAACTAGGGCCGCAGCAGTCGTAAAGTTCATAGAAGTCCCCACTAGAATATGATCAAGATTTCGAATCACACGGCCATTTGTGCAGCCCGCATGCCAAAACAATATTTCTTTGTAAATCAATAATTTAAGAGTTAACGAAACCGCAAGTGTAAGGCTATGCCGACAGATTCTGCTCAACCCAGGTCAACACCATCGACAAGCAGCCCCGCCCGCACCCGCACCGACCGCAGCGCCACCTGCACCTCGTACAGAAACAGCATCAGCCCGGCGATGAGCAGCGTCATCGCGGCGATGAACAGCGCCGGCACGGCGGTGGTGCCGCGCATCGGCACCACTTCGCCGACGAACAGGATGGCGACGACGATACAGACCAGCAGCGCCGAGCAGGTGCACAGCGCGATCGCCCAATGCGAGGCGGCCATTCGGCGGTCCAGAATCGCCAGCTCTGCAATCGCCATGCGGCGACGGTCGGATGGATAGCCGGAGATGTCGCTTTCGATCTTGCGGGCGCGGTCGGTGATGCGGCCTAGCCGCGTGGCCAGCACGTTGAGCATCGAGCCAATGCCCGTCAGAAGGAACACCGGCGCCACCGCGAGCTGGATGCTTTGGGCGATCGAATCGACGCCGATGGGGGGCGCCACTAGCGATGTGTCGCCCAGAAAGCATTGGCTTTGGCGATGTTGCCAGCGACGTCAGCGAGCCATTTCTCCTCGGCCGATGCGCTGCAATTCAGATAGAGTCTGCCGTCGACGATTTTCCACAATTTGGGATCGGGCGCGGCGAGCCGGCCTTGCGACGCCGCCCAGGCGCAATGGCCGCCGAATTGCGGGGCATAGCGCGCCGGCGTGGCGGTGAAGGCGTCGCGGTTGGCGGCGCTGGTAAAGCGGAAGGTCGCGCCATCGAAGTTGGACGTGAACGCGGCGTCGCCGAATGCGGGGGCGCCGCTGAAATAACTGGTGGGGTCATAACCGCCGATGGCCGGCGCGCTGGCTTCGGTGCCGGGCCAGGCCGGCGCGGCGGCGACCGGCAGCGGTGCGCCGGCGATGGCGGTGAACAGCGTGAACGCAATGAGGCGATGCATGGGCGGACCTGACGGTTGACGGCACACCAGTGTAGCGCGCTTTTCGCCAAGGTGAAACGCCGCATTGCGCAGCGGTGACGGACGGGTGGCTGGACAGATGCGGCCGTGTTGGGCATAAAGCGCGTCATGCTACTGAACCGCCTGCCGCTGCTTCGACTTACGCGCCCTTAGGCGCTGCGTTCTGCTCGCCCAGATGGGCTGGAGCCACCGCGCCTGAGGGACTTTTCCGCAAGATAATCCGGAACCCGATTTCAGACAGGCTTTCACGATGACCGACCATATCCGAATTTTTGACACGACACTGCGCGATGGCGAGCAATCGCCGGGTTGTTCGATGAACCTTGAGGAAAAACTGAAGGTCGCGGCGCAGTTGGAACTGCTCGGCGTTGACGTGATCGAGGCGGGCTTTGCGATCGCCAGCGAAGGCGATTTCGAGGCTGTGACCGCCGTCGCCAGGCAGTGTGAAACCGCTATTGTCGCCTCGCTGGCGCGTGCCGCTTTGGGCGATATCGACCGCGCGTGGGCGGCGGTCCGCCATGCCCGGCGGCCGCGCATCCACACCTTCATCGCCACGTCGCCGCTGCACATGCGGGCGAAACTCAATATGACGCCCGAGGCGGTGCTCGATGCGATTGCGGCGTCGGTCGGCCATGCGCGCAACCTCTGCGAGGACATCGAATGGTCGGCGGAGGATGCGACGCGGTCCGATCCGGACTTTCTGTGCCGCGCCGTCGAAACCGCGATTCGCGCCGGCGCCACGACGATCAACCTGCCCGACACCGTGGGCTATGCGACGCCCGAAACCTA
>JAYUUE010000002.1:0-6690 GCA_043754785.1 Polymorphobacter sp.
CGCATTGCGCTGGGGCGAGGCATCGGCATTCACGGCCTTATTCATCGGTGGCATGCTGATCTGGCCTGTTTCGCTGGGGGTCGCGCGGTTTGCCTTTTCCGCCGCCCCGGTTTTGCGCGGCGATCCTATCGACACGCTTGGGCTCGAAAGCACATTCGTGCTCTTTGCCGGCATTCTTGTTGCCTATGGAGTATTGCGCGTTGCACCGGTGCTGGCACTTCCAGTCGTGGCCGTGACGATCGGCGCACGTTACGCCATCTTTCGCACACTCTACGCCGAGCGGCTTTATTGGGTGCGGGGCGCCGCGATCGCCGTCGTCGGCAGCCTGTCGGTATTTACGGTCGACTTGCCACCGCAAACCCTCGCGTTTGTCGTCGGGACGACCGAAGTCGGCTTTTCAATCGCGTTGTTCGTTCGGTGGCAGCGCCGCCAATCGAGTTCGCTGCGGGCATCCTGACAGTGTCGGGTCAAACGCAGCGGCGTTTAACCTTCAATCGTCCGCCGCCTCGCGCGCCTTTCGCGCTGCCTTATCGGCCTTCTTCTGCGCCTTCTCCGCCGCCTCGCGCTCCTTGCGCGCCTTTTTCCCGGCGTTGTGGTCGGCCTCTGCCTGGCTCGTCGTCAACGTATCGACCGCCACCCCGGCGATCTGGAACGGCGCCTTGACTACCGCCACGGCGGCGCCCGCCACCATTGTGGCAACGCACCCCGGCAGCAGCAGCAACGGCGCCAGCAGCGCTAGACGGTAAAGCTTTCCCCGCACCCGCAGCTCCCCTTGGCATTGGGGTTTTCGAATACAAAGCCGGCGGCGAAATCATCTTCCTTCCAGTCCATGCGGCTGCCGATCAGATACATCAAGCTGCCGCCATCGATGAACAAGGTGCCACCCGGCGTGACCACCGCCTCGTCGCCCGGCTTGGCCTCGGTCACATAATCGAGGCTATACGCGAGCCCCGAACACCCTCGCTTCGGTGTCGTCAACCGCACGCCCGCAGCCAGCTGCGGTGCCTTGGCGATAATCTCGGCGATGCGCCGCGCCGCGTCAACGGTCACGGTAATCGGCGCCGGACGCGGCCTGCGAAGTGTCAAAACCTCCATCACAGCATCCCCATTTCCAGCTTGGCCTCGTCGCTCATCTTGCCGGGGTCCCACGCCGGGTCCCAAACCAGATTGACTTCGGCGGACGCGACGCCCGGCACGCTCATCACCCGCAGCTCGACTTCGCCGGGCATGGTTTCCGCCACCGGGCAATGCGGCGTCGTCAAGGTCATCGTCACCACGGCATTGCCATCGGCGACTTCGACATTATAGATCAGCCCCAGATCATAGATGTTGACCGGAATCTCGGGATCGAAAATCTGGCGCAGTGCCGCGACGATCTCCTCGACCAGATCGCTGCCCGGCGCCGCCACTTCGGGCACGTTGGCCAGAAAACCATCCAGATAATCCGGATTGCGCTCCTGTTGCGCGCGAATCGGCGGCGCCTTGGCGACAGGCGCCGCCTCGCTGACTTCCTCAACCTGAAAGCTGCGTTCGCTCATTTTCTGTCTGTCCCAAATATCCGTGTCACCCGCTTGATGCCTGCCGCCAGCCGCGCCACATCATCAAGGTCGTTGTAAATGCCAAAGCTCGCCCGCGCTGTTGCCGGTACCCCGAGCAGCGCCATCAACGGCTGGGCGCAATGATGCCCGGCGCGAATGGCGACGCCGCTTTCGTCCAATATGGTGCCGATATCGTGCGGATGCACCCCTTCGATCGCGAAGCTCAAAATGCCGGCGCTCTCCTCCGGCCCGAACAACGTCACCGAATTGATCCGGCCGAGCGCCGCTCGCGCCGCCGCCACCAGCGCCGTTTCATGCGCGTGAATCACCTCAACGCCGATGCTTTCCACATACTCCACCGCCGCCGCCAGCCCGATCACCCCGGCGATATGCGGGGTTCCAGCCTCGAAACGCTGCGGCGGCGGCGCATAAGTCGTCTTTTCGAACGTCACCGTCTCGATCATCGCGCCGCCGCCCTGCATCGGCGGCATCGATTCAAGCAGCTCGGCCCGCGCCCACAACACGCCAATCCCGGTCGGGCCATACAGCTTGTGCCCCGAAAAGACATAAAAATCTGCCCCCAACGCCTGCACATCGACACGCAAATGCGGCGCCGCCTGGCAGCCATCCACGAGCAGCCGCGCCCCGACGCCATGCGCTGCGCGCGCAAGCCGCGCCACATCGGCAACCCCGCCCAGCACGTTCGACACATGGGCAATCGCCACCAGCCTGGTGCGCGGTGTCAGCAGCGCTTCAAGCGCATCCTCATCGATCCGCCCATCGGCGGTCAGCGGCGCCACATCGATGATGATTCCGGTTCTATCGCGCAGCATTTGCCACGGCACGATATTGCTATGATGCTCCAGCGCCGAAAGCACCACCCGGTCGCCGGCCACCAACCGCTGCCCCCAGCTGGCCGCCACCAGGTTGATAGCTTCGGTGGCACCGCGCACGAACACGACCTCATTCGCCGACGCCGCCCCGATGAACCGCGCCACTGTTTCGCGCGCTGCTTCGAACCGCATCGTCATCGTCGCCGAGCGCTCATAGACACCGCGATGCACCGTCGCATAATCAGCCCCGTAAGCCCTCGCGATGGCATCGATCACAACCTGCGGCTTCTGCGCAGTGGCGGCCGTATCGAGATACGCCCAGTTGCCCGCCAACCCCGGAAACTCGCCCCTCCTGCTCCCCTCCCGCTCGCGGGAGGGGTCGGTGAGTTTGGCCAAAGGCACCGTCACTGCGCCGCCTCCAGCAACGCCGTCACCCGCGCCTCCGCTGCTTCGCGCTCGCCTTCATCAGCAATCCCCACCAACGCGTCAGACAGGAACGCCCGCGTCAGCAACGCCTGTGCCGCCACCGGCGACACTCCGCGACTCTGCAAATAGAACAGCGCATTGTGATCCAGTTCGCCCACCGTCGCGCCGTGCGCGCACTTCACATCGTCGGCGAAGATCTCCAGCTCAGGCTTGGCATTCGCCGTCGCGCCCTTGTCGAGCAGCAGCGCCTTGAACGACTGTGCCGCATCAGTCTTTTGCCCGGCCCGCGCCACCGCCACCTTGCCGAGATAGGTCGCGGTCGCCGAGCCGCCGGCCACGCAGCGAACGACCTGCCGGCTGACGGCACCGGCCTCCAGATGCCGCACGGTGGTAACGATCTCGAGAACTTGTTCGCCGGCCGCGACAATGATGCCACCCAGGTCGAAACGCGCGCCCGCATGCAGCGACACGTCGAGTGCCACGCGCCCATAGGCGCCACCGCTGTTGACGATTTGGAACGCCAGTGTCGCCCCGGCCTCGACCACCACATCGAACTGGTGGATCGTCGCACTGCCCGGCGCCGCATCCTGCACGATCATCCGCGTCGTGCTATCACCGGCCGCCACACGCACGATCTCCGCCGCCACCGGCCAAGTGCGCGCTACCGCCGCGATATCGCTGTATCGCCAGTCCTCAAGCTTGCGAGTTGGCGCCGCTGTCATGCTGCAATCGCCGCATATCCATCGGCTTCCAGCACATGCGCCAGCTCCGGTCCCCCGGTGCGCACAATCCGCCCCGCCACCAGCACATGCACATAATCGGGCACTACATAGTCCAGCAGCCGCTGGTAATGGGTGATCAGCAACGTCGCCCGCTCCGGCGATCGCATCCGGTTGATGCCGTCCGACACGACCCGCAGTGCATCGATATCGAGGCCAGAGTCGGTCTCGTCGAGCACCGCGAGCTTGGGCTCCAGCACCGCCATCTGCACCATCTCGTTGCGCTTCTTCTCGCCGCCGGAAAAGCCCTGGTTCACCGACCGCTTGAGCATCTCATACGGCAACCCCAGTTCCTCAGCCGCTGCCTTGGCCAGCTTCATGAACTCGGCGCCCGACGCTTCCTTTTCGCCGCGCAACACCCGCTGCGCGTTGAGCGCTGTCCGCAAAAACATCAGGTTCGAAACCCCCGGAATCTCAACCGGATATTGCAGCCCGAGGAACACCCCCGCTGCTGCCCGCTCATGCGGCGCCAGCGCCAGCAGGTCGGTCCCCAAGAACGTCACCGACCCCCCGGTAACCACATAACCGGCGCGGCCAGCCAGCACATAGGACAGCGTTGATTTGCCAGCACCATTCGGCCCCATGATGGCATGAACCTCGCCGGCGCCGACCGTCAGCGTCAGCCCGTTGAGGATAGATTTGCGTCCGTCCGGGCCGTCGATGCCGGCGTGAAGATTGTCGATGACAAGCACTATTTCGCTTTCACAGGAGCCGCCGTCTGGCGGGTGATGATGGTGACGACCGTCTGCTGGCGCAAATCATCGTCGATGGTGGCAATCGACGCCTCGGCCACCGCCTTCGACTGGTCGATAGTGAACTTGGGAT
This sequence comes from Polymorphobacter sp., assembly GCA_043754785.1. Taxonomy (GTDB): domain Bacteria; phylum Pseudomonadota; class Alphaproteobacteria; order Sphingomonadales; family Sphingomonadaceae; genus Sandarakinorhabdus. The sequence continues at coordinate 4,402 of JAYUUE010000002.1, forward strand.
GGCCGATCTGGTGGAACGCGATCACGTCGGCCATCAAGGCGTTGCGCGCCGGTTTGCAGCCGATGATGACGCGATTGGCGATCGAGCCGGCCGCATCGTCGGCCACATCGACTCTGCTGGCCCCCGCAGCAATACAATCCGAATAGGCTCTGGTCGCTGCATCCATCTTCGCCTGCTGCGCCGCGCCTTCGCTGGGCTTCGGCGGCGCCGCCGGCGAACAGGCGGCGACGAGCAACGCCGCGGCAAAGCCCATGGCGCGCTTCACAGCGCCAGCCTCTTGGTCACGCGATCGACCGGCGTGCCGTCGCGCAACGGCACCGCCGGCGCCACCGAATATGGTTCGAACCCCAGCCGCGAATAGAATTTCAGTCCGCCGGCATTGTCACCGCGGATCGTTGCGCTGATCCCGCCAAGACCCAGCGCCACCGCGGCTGCGCGCGTCGCCGCGAACAGCGCGCTGCCGACGCCGCGCTGCGTGCCGTCGACCTGCGCAAAGGTCGCGATGTCGCCCCACCCCGCCGGCACCCGGTCGTTTCGATTGAGCGTCTGGAAGCCGAGCAGGCTGCCATCGGCACCGACCGCACCATGGCGGCAGATGACCGCATGACCATGAAGATAGGTTGCCGCCAGCATGTCGGGTGTCATCGCCTCCTCGTGCGCCGTCGTGCCGCCCCGTGCGATGATCGCGTTGATCAACGCCGCAAGCGGCGGTGCATCATCGCCCACGACCGGGCGGACGACGACCGCCGTCATCCGACACTCCCTTCGAGTGAAATACCCAGCAGTTTTTGTGCCTCGACAGCAAACTCCATCGGCAGCTGCTGCAAGACCTCCTTGCAGAAACCATTGACGATCAGCGCCACCGCGGCCTCGGCATCGAGCCCGCGCGACTGGGCATAAAACAGCTGGTCGTCGCTGATCTTCGATGTTGTCGCTTCGTGCTCGATGATCGCGCTCGGGTTGCGGACCTCGATATACGGCACGGTATGCGCCCCGCATTCGGCGCCCAGCAGCAGCGAATCGCACTGGGTATGGTTGCGCGCGCCCTCTGCGGACGCCGCCACCCGCACCAACCCGCGATACGTGCCTTGGCTACGCCCCGCCGAAATGCCCTTGCTGACAATCGTCGATTTCGTGCCCTTGCCCAGATGAATCATCTTGGTCCCGGTATCGGCCTGCTGGCGATTGTTGGTCACCGCCACCGAGTAGAATTCCCCCACCGAATCCTCGCCCGACAGCACGCACGAAGGATATTTCCAGGTGATAGCCGACCCCGTTTCGACCTGCGTCCAGCTGACCTTGCTGCGCTTGCCGAGGCAATTCGCCCGCTTCGTCACGAAATTGTAAATCCCGCCGACGCCATTGGCATCGCCCGGATACCAGTTCTGCACCGTCGAATATTTGATTTCGGCATCGTCCATGGCGATCAGCTCGACCACCGCCGCATGCAGCTGGTTCTCGTCGCGCATCGGTGCCGTACAGCCTTCCAGATACGACACATGCGAGCCTTTGTCGGCGACGATCAGCGTCCGCTCGAACTGGCCGGTGTTGGCGGCATTGATGCGGAAATAGGTGCTCAATTCCATCGGGCAACGCACCCCTTCCGGGATGTAGACAAACGTCCCATCGCTGAATACTGCGCTATTGAGGCACGCAAAGTAATTGTCATGCTGCGGCACCACGCTGCCCAACCACTTTTTCACCAGCTCGGGATATTCCTTCACCGCCTCGGAAATCGAGCGGAAAATCACCCCGGCGCGTTCCAGCTCAGCCCGAAACGTGGTCGCTACGCTGACGGAATCGAACACTGCATCGACAGCGATGCGGCGCGCGCCTTCGACGCCCGCCAGCATCTCCTGCTCGGCAATCGGAATCCCCAGCTTCTCGTACGTCCGCCGAATTTCGGGGTCGAGCTCATCGAGCGAGCCTATGGTGGGCTTGGCCTTGGGCGCCGCGTAATAATAGGCGTCCTGATAGTCGATCGGCGCGATATCCAGCTTCGCCCAATCCGGCGATTCCATCGTCAACCAACGCCGATACGCCTTCAACCGCCAGTCGAGCAGCCATTGCGGCTCGGACTTTTTGGCCGAAATATAGCGCACCGTGTCTTCATTGAGGCCCTTGGGCGCCATTTCGGATTCAACATCTGTGCTGAAGCCCCATTTATACGTCGCAAGGTCAGCCACAGCTGCCCGCGCTTCGGCATCCATGATCGGCGCTTCAATGGACGCGCTGCTATCCGTCATGCTTCAACTTTCTCAGCCATGAGTGCCGGGCTCTTCACCGCCG
>JAYUUE010000003.1:0-2267 GCA_043754785.1 Polymorphobacter sp.
CGAATGAAAGGGCGGTGTCGCCGCCGCCATACACCTGCACCAGCGCCGAACGATTGTAACGCTTGCCGTTCAGCTGGACGAGAATCTGGTCGGCGCCAAGGCCGCGCAGCGATGGTGCGCGCACAAATGTCGACGCGTCGGAAATGGTGTTCTGGCCGACAAAGAACGACGGGACGATGTTGCGCACCACGTCGAGCAAGTTGGCGGCAGGCTGGGTGCGGATATCGCTGGCAGTGACCACATCGACGGGCGAGGCCGAATCGGTGACGCTGCGATCGGTGCGGCGCGTGCCGGTCACCACGATTGTCGCATCCTGCGCGGTATCGCGCGCCTGCGCGGTCTGAGCCGGTGCCTTCTGGGCTGGCGCAGTCTGGGCCACAACCGGCATCGCAGTGGCCATGGTCGCCGCCAGCACCGATCCACCGAGCATCCAGCGAAGGAGTTTGCCGCTTACGAATTTGCCGCGCACACTATTGTCCATCAGTTCCCCCTTATTGGCTGCGCCTGCTCCCCGCAGGTCTCACGAGCCATGTCGGTGGGCGGCCTCGTGTCCGGGCTGGCGTCAATGTGACAAGATTGAGACAAAGGCATTTTGCGGTGCAATATTGCCCGCCTGTTGCCGGTATGCATCAATTCGCGGGCGGCAGCGATGCCAGCCACCGCCGTCACAACGCGGTGCCGCCCGCGGCTCAGCTGGGGCTTTTCTGCCGGCAGCGGGCGCCGCCCCGCATCGTTGCCGCCCTCGCCAACCCCGGCGCCGTCCCGACCGCTGCGGCTCCATCCTGCAAATCCCAACCGACAAAACCCCCCGCGTCGAACCACAGGGTCAACCCGTTTGACCAGCGCGCAAAGTCCTTGCCGCACGCTTCGTCATGCCCCTCTGCACCCGCGCCGAACGTGCGCGCCACGATCGCCAGCAGCAAAGACTGGCGCAGGCCAAAGCTGGCGGGCTTGGCCTGTTTCGTCTTGGGATCGGTCAACAACAGGCCATCCTTGGCCACTGCCACCCCATAAACCGGGTATGGATTGGCGTCTTCGGCCTTCACCTTCGCCGCCACCGGCTTCGGCGCCTCCGCCGAACAAGCGCTCAACACCAGCAGCACCCACAGATATTTCATGCAGCGATCACCAGTTCGTCCCCAATCTGCAACCGCTCCAGCCACCCCGTCAGCACCCCCCGCTCCACCGCCACGCAGCCTTCCGTCGGCCGAAAATCCGGCTGCGCGCAGTGCAGGAAGATCGCGCTGCCCAGCCCCGGCACCGGCGGACTGTCGTTATGCCCCAGCACGACGATGATGTCATAAGCCCCATCACCGCGCCACAGCCGCTCCGCACCGAAGCCATGCGGGTGCATCACCGGCCGGTTATAGGCCGGGTCTGCCCCATCATCGGACCACCCGTCACCCATCCGCAACCACCTCCAAGGCAACCGCGTTACCGGCGCCGCCACCCTATCGGGCCGCAACAACGCCCCGCGGATCGCCCAATTCCCGACCGGCGAACCCCCGTCGCCCTCGCGTTTCGCCTCAGCCGCAACCGCGTCGCCCTTGCCGAACGCCGCCGGTACAACGCCGAATCCCTCCACCGTCCCCGCCGACACGCTTGCGACAAGCCTCACAACAAATGCCCCTGCCGGTCGCGTTTCGTATCGAGATAGCCACCGTTATGCGGGTTCGGCGCCATCGCATGCGCCACCCGCACCACGTCCAGACCGTGCGCCGCCAACCCCGCCACCTTCAGCGGGTTGTTGGTCATCAACGACACTGCACTCACCCCCAGCGCCTTCAGCATCGCCGCCGCCAGGGTAAAGTCGCGCTCGTCGGGCTCAAACCCCAGCCGGGTGTTGGCATCCACAGTGTCGAACCCCTGGTCCTGCAATGCATAAGCCCGCAATTTGTTGATCAAACCGATGCCGCGCCCCTCCTGCTGCAGGTACAACAGCACACCGCCGTCCGGATTCGCCGCGATTGCCGCCAGCGCCGCGTGCAGTTGCGGCCCGCAATCGCACTTCAAACTGCCCAGCACGTCGCCGGTCAGACACGCCGAATGCAGCCGCACCAGCACCGGGCCAGCGCGTGACGGATCGCCGATGACCAGCGCCAGATGCTCAGGCCCGCCATCACCGGGCCGAAACGCCACGACCTCTGTATCCGGCGCCAACCCAAGCGGAAGGCGCGCGCGCGCCGAAAGCCGCACCCGCGCCGCCGCAGCGGGCAGCGCGAGCACCGCCGCCGCCGTCGCCGTCACCACCGGCAAGGCGCTCTCGA
>JAYUUE010000004.1:0-6675 GCA_043754785.1 Polymorphobacter sp.
AGTCCACTTGTCCGTGCGGTACGGCCGGCGGCGACAAGCAAATGCGTGCCGGTGATGGATGTGCCGTCAGCGAGCGTTAGCCTTATCGCATCGCTTTGCTCGCCTGCTTCGGAAATGATCGCATTTTCGTGCAACTTCACGCCGTCGGCGATCAATTGGGCGCGTAACACCGCCACTGCCTCGGGGTCATCGCTCGGAAGCAGCGGCCCTACATCGACAAGCGTCACAACTGCGCCAAGTCGCGCGAAGCTCTGCGACAATTCGCAACCAATCGGCCCACCACCGACAATAACAAGATGGCCAGGACATTCGGCAAGGTCAAAAATCGTTTCATTGGTGAGATAGGGTAGCTCGGCGAGGCCGGGGATCGGCGGAACCGCTGCGATCGATCCTGTGGCTACAATGAATCGCCGTGCCGTCACGGTGCGTCCGTTGATCAACAAGCTGCCGCGCCCTGTGAAGTTCGCACGTCCGAACTCAACCTCGACACCAAAACCGCGAAACCTCGCCGGCGAATCATGCGGTTCGATGGTCGTGATGGCGCGCTGAATTGCTGCGCGCGCGGACGGCCAATCGCCGCCGCCGCCAGCATGGGCCCGAGCCGCAACCGCAATCAACGCCTTCGATGGCACGCAGCCCGTATAAAGACATTCGCCGCCAAGCTTGTGTTGCTCGATCAGCAAGGTGCGTGCGCCGAGTTGCGCCGCGCCGCCAGCAGTTACCAGTCCGGCCGCGCCGCCGCCGATAACGACAAGATCATAGTGGAGACTGGTCATGGCGCGCAATTCGAGCCCTAACCGAGGAGCGGGTCAATGGCGGAAACGTGAACCGGTCGATCAGTTACAAAACTCCGCGCTCCGATCCCGCGCAATATCGGAACCGAAAGGCGGTGCACTTACATCTCGCCGTCAGAATCGTCCGATCCAGGCCCGACCATCAGTGCTTCCGAAATCCCGGCCGCATTGTCGCGGATGACCTTTTCAATCTTGTCCGCCATTTCGGGGTGTTCCTTGAGATACTTCTTCGAATTTTCACGCCCCTGCCCGATCCGAACAGAATCATAGCTGAACCACGCACCTGACTTTTCGACAACGCCCGCCTTGACCCCCAGATCGAGAATTTCACCGAGTTTCGACACACCTTCACCATACATGATGTCGAATTCCACTTGCTTGAAAGGCGGCGCTACCTTGTTCTTCACCACCTTGACCCGAGTCGTATTGCCCACAACTTCGTCGCGGTCCTTGATTTGCCCGGTCCGGCGAATATCGAGCCGCACCGACGCATAGAATTTCAGCGCATTGCCGCCGGTGGTGGTTTCCGGATTACCGTACATCACGCCAATTTTCATGCGCAGCTGATTGATGAAGATCACCGTGCAACGCGAGCGGCTGATCGACCCCGTCAATTTGCGCAGCGACTGGCTCATCAACCGCGCCTGCAAACCCACATGACTGTCGCCCATCTCGCCTTCGATCTCGGCACGCGGCACTAATGCCGCCACCGAATCAATGACCAGAACATCAATGGCATTGGAGCGCACCAGCGTGTCGACAATTTCCAGCGCCTGTTCGCCGGTATCGGGCTGTGAAACGATCAATTCGTCGATGTTGACGCCAAGCTTTTTGGCGTAGGCCGGATCAAGCGCGTGCTCGGCATCGACAAAGGCAGCAGTGCCTCCAGCTTTTTGTGCCTCGGCAATAGCGTGGAGCGCCAACGTCGTCTTGCCCGAGCTTTCCGGGCCATAAATCTCCACGACGCGGCCACGCGGCAGGCCACCGATACCCAACGCCATGTCGAGGCCAAGCGAGCCGGTGGAAATCGATTCGACCTCCATGGTTTCCTTGGACCCCAGTTTCATCACCGATCCCTTACCAAAGGCCCGATCGATCTGCGCCAGCGCCGCTTCTAGTGCCTTGGCCTTGTCCGTGCTTGCCTTGTCAGTGCTTGCCTTGTCAGTGCTTGCCATGCCTGCGCCCACTACCTTCAATGCCGCTGCCATCTCGGTTCCCTTCGTAAACGTCTGTCAAACCCGGTCAATGGGAGATGTGTATTCTATCTGTTCCTATAGAACAAGAGAGGAACAGAAAGCGTTTCACTATGGGTCTGGGATGACTCCGGCGATAGCGTCCATCAACTCGATCAACGAAAACGGCTTTGGCAAAAACCGCACACCCTGAGCGTCGGCGGCACGATGGAGCGGCAGCTCGGCATAGCCTGACATGAGCAACACCGGGAGCCGGGGACGCAACGTCCGCGCCTGACTCGCGAGTTCAACGCCATCGAGACCGGGCATCATCACGTCCGACACCAGAATATCGAACGGTGTTTCCGACGCCAGCAGCTCCAGCGCCGGATCAGCCGAACTGACGGCGACAACTGTCAGCCCCAGCCGTTTGAGTGCGCGGTCAAACGTGATCCGTACCGCTGTGTCATCCTCGACCAAAAGCACGCGCAGTCCTGTCAGCCGTGCGTGATCTATCGGCGCAGTGATTGCAGGGGACGTGGCGACAATGGGCGTGGCGTCGGCAGCCGCAGGCAAATAAATGCTGAACATTGTGCCGTTGCCGGCCGGCGCCGGCAAGGCAAACACATAGCCGTTACTTTGTTTGACAATGCCATAAACCGTCGACAATCCCAGCCCGGTGCCCTCTCCCATGGGCTTGGTCGTAAAGAACGGCTCAAAAATCTTGCCGGCGATTTCTGGGGCAATGCCGGTTCCGGTGTCGATGACATCGATGCGGACATGGTCGATGGCCGGAATTATGCGATGCCCCTGGGCTGCAATGTCGTCGGCAGCGATATCGGCAAAACGGATGGTCAACCGGCCATTGCCCGACATGGCATCACGGGCGTTGACAGCCAGATTGACAATAATTTGCTCGATCTGGACTGGGTCGGCAAGCACGGCAGCCGCCAAAGTTCCCCCTTCGACGCTGACGGCGATCGCGGGGCCTGTCAGCTGGGCAACCAGAGTGCGCAAACCCTCGATGACTGCTGCCACATCGAGCAGTTGCTGGCGCTGTGGTTGCTGGCGGGCAAAGGCCAGAAGGTGTTCAACCAACGCGGCAGCGCGCAAGCCATTGCGGCGAATTTCATCAAGCGGGCCATGATCGTCATCGCCCTCGGCATGCCGCGCGAGCAGTTGGTCGGTCAGGATCAGGACGGCCGTCAGGATATTGTTGAAATCATGCGCCACCCCGCCGGCAAGCTGTCCTACGGCCTGCATGCGTGTCGCGGCAGCCACCTGTGCCTCGACGCGCAGCTGCTCACGAATGTCGCGCATCGAAATCACCGCGGCAAATCCGACGCCAAGCGGCAACGGCTGGATAAGGATGAGCTGCTTTTCCTCAGGACGGTTGGGCACGGCGGCGCGAATTTCAATCGGCTCACGCGAGGTTATCACGCGCTCGAATGCGGCGCGAATTGGCGCTTTATAGGCAGCGACGACAACGGCTTCGATGCCATTACCAACGATATGATCGTTGCCGATAGTGATGCAGAACGCTTCATTGGCGACTAGCACTCGGCCGTCGCTATCGGTCAGCCCCATCGCCAATGGCAGACCCAAAATGATCTCTCCGGCAAAATGCCGGAACTGCACCGTGGAATAGGGCGCCGGAACGCCAGCCGGCGCCGAGCCGGGACGAGGCAGCCAGTCAACCGTAGCGCTGCTCAAACCAGGGATCGCCTTCATTATGATACCCACGCACTTCCCAAAATCCGGGTTTGTCGCCGGTTACAAACTCGATACGCTTCACCCATTTGGCCGACTTCCACAAATACCAATGCGGGATGATGACGCGCACCGGCCCGCCATGCTCACGGGAAAGCGGTGCACCGTCATGACTATGCGCCAACAAGCAATCTTGTTCAGCGAAATGATCGAGCCGGACATTGGTGGTATAGCCGTCGTAGCAATGGAGGACGACATGCGCTACATGGGGCAGTGGCTGCACCACCGAAAGCAGATGCTGTGTGGAAACACCGTTCCAGTAATTGTCATAGCGCGACCATTGCGTGACACAGTGCATGTCGGAAACATCGTCAAACGCTGGCTGGCCCACAAACGTGGCCCAGTCCCACTCTACCGGGTGGGCCACCGCCCCATCGACGGTCAGCCGCCATTCGGCAAAGCTGACGTCGGGCTGTATCCCCAGATCGAGCACCGGCCAGTTGGTCACCAGTCGTTGCCCCGGCGGCAGTCGCTTGGCATGGTCCGCATCGCTCGTGCCGGTCAGCAGGCGTCCCGCCCGCGCCCAGGCCTGCTTTATGGCAACCAGCTTGGGCTTTATCCCAGCTCCCAGCTCCTGGGCGCTCTTGTTGTCGTCCTCTGGCATCAGCCTCGCTCGCGCATGATCCGCGCCGCATCGCGTTTCCAATCGCGCGCCTTTTCGGTTTCGCGCTTGTCGTGAAGCTGCTTGCCCTTGCCCAGCGCCAGCTCGACCTTGGCGCGGCCGCGGTCGTTGAAATAAATCGATAGCGGAATCAGCGTCATTCCCTGTCGTGCCACGGCGGCGCCCATCTTGTTGATCTGGCGCTCGTGCAGCAACAGCTTGCGCGGCCGCTTCGGCTCATGATTGAAGCGATTGCCGTGACTGAATTCGGGAATATTGGCATTGATCAGCCACATCTCGCCGTCCTTCAACTCGGCATAGGCCTCGGCAATCGTCCCCTGGCCACCGCGCAGCGATTTCACTTCGGTGCCGGCCAACGCAATGCCAGCCTCCACCACATCCTCGATATAATATTCGTACCGCGCCCGCCGATTCTCGGCGACGGTCTTGACCTTGAGGCTTTCCTTGTGCGGTCTCGCCATCAGCCCAGCCCTGCATGGGCAAGCGCAGCGTCGACTGCCGCCCTTGATACCGCGGAAGGCGGCACGATCGGCAGCCGCACATCCGGGGCCATCTTGCCCAGCCGCGCCAGCGCGTATTTCGTCGGCCCGGGGCTCGCATCGCTGAACAGCGCCGCGTGCAGCGGATAAAGCCGGTCGTTGATCGCCAGCGCCGTGCGGAAATCTCCACCAAGGATCGCCACCTGGAATTGCGCGCAAAGCCTGGGCGCCACATTGGCTGTCACCGATATGCAGCCGACCCCGCCCATCGCGGCAAAGCCCAGAGCCATATCGTCGTTGCCCGAAAGCTGGATGAAGTCACTGCCACATGCCTCCCGCTGCGCCGAAACACGCGCCAGATTTCCGGTTGCGTCCTTCACACCGATAATGGTCGGCAGCGCAGCCAGTGCCGCCATCGTTTCGGTGGTCATGTCGGCCACCGACCGCCCCGGGATATTATAGATGATGATGGGCAGCGCCGACGCTGCAGCGAGTGCAGTGAAATGCGCGATCAGCCCGGCCTGCGACGGCTTGTTGTAATAGGGCACGACGATCAACGCGGCAGCCGCACCGGCTTTTTCCGCATGAGCCATATGCGCGATTGCCGTCGCGGTATCGTTCGATCCGCAGCCGGCAATCACTGGCACCCGCCCGGCGGCGGCCTCTATCGTGCGTGAAATCACGGCATAATGTTCGGCATGGCTCAGAGTCGGCGATTCGCCGGTCGTGCCGCACGGCACCAACCCTGACGTGCCCTCGGCGATTTGCCAGTCGACGAACGCCGCCAGCGCATCAAAATCCACCGAGCCGTGCTTGAAAGGCGTCACCAGTGCCGGTATCGAACCCCAAATTTGCGAACCGGCCACTGCGATAATCCCTCAAAGCCTTCATTACTCGCCTGCAACCGCCTAAAGACTGTCGCAGGTTGGAGCGGGTAGGATTGATATGGAGCGCAAGCGCCTCTTGGCAAGCAGAGTATTTACCGGAGCGCTGGCTCTGATGGTGGCAACGCCCGTCCTCGCGGACGTAAGCGAGGCGACGCGCGACCTTTACACAACGCGCCTTGCCGGCATCGCCGCCGGTCAATATCGCAGCATGGCCGGGTCACCGCTGGTCGGCGCCACCAATCCGATACTCGACGATATCGTGATTTGGGATCGATTGCGCCGCGATGGCTATACCGCTGCCGGCGGCGCATTCTTCGGCGAATATGCGCGTTTCCTGAAGGATCATGCCGATTGGCCGCTGAATATGGTGCTGCGCCGGGCCGCCGAAAAATTGATCGATGACAGCGTTTCGGCGCCGGATCGCATCGCTTTTTTCAAGCAGTTTCCGCCGCTTTCCGCTGTCGCCAAGCTGCGGCTTGCCGAGGCGCAGCTTTCGGTTGGGCGCGGCAGCGACGCCCGCGAGACCGCCCGCGACGCCTGGGATTCGGCCGGTTTGGACCAGACCGCCGAAAATCAGCTCCTGGCGGTGTTCGACAAGTATCTGCGCCCCGAAGACCATGCTGCCCGCGCCGACCAGTTGTTGTGGAGCGGCCAGACTTCCGCCGCGGCGCGGTTGTTGCCCCGACTTGACTTGAATCAACAACGCCTGGTGCTGGCGCGCATCGGTCTGCGCACCGGCGCTCCAGACGCAGCTGCCCGCCTCGCCGCCGTTCCAGACGACCTGCGCCGCGACCCGGGCCTCATCCTCGATCGCGCGCTGTCCATGCGCCGCACCGGCAACGTCGACGCCGCCCGTGCGCTGCTTGCCGGCACGCCGATCAAACCGGGCAGCGCAGTTGATCCGGAAAGCTGGCTAAAGACCCGCATGGATTTCGCGCGCCAGGCGTGGCG
>JAYUUE010000005.1:0-6675 GCA_043754785.1 Polymorphobacter sp.
CTCCAATCTTGAAATGGCCAACCTCGACATCACCGGAGACCTGTTCCATCCTGAATGGAACTACACGATAAAGCCTCGGTCGGTCGAAAAGCCGTAGCATTTATCGTTGCGGATGTCCTAATCTCGAATCGTCTGTTCAATATTATCGAACGATCCCGAATGTCGCCGCATAGACCTCGGGCTTGAAGCCGGCGAGCAAGACCCCGGTGCTCTCGGCAATCGGCCGCTTGATCATCGACGGCTGCGCCAGCATCAGCGCCACTGCCTTGTCGGCATCGATCCCGGCCTTGTCGGCCGCAGGCAATCCGCGAAACGTCGTCCCCGCGCGGTTGAGCACCGCTTCCCAACCCAGCGCCGCCACCCATGACCGCAACGTGCCGGCGTCGACTCCTGCTGTCTTGTAGTCGTGGAACACATACGCCACCGCAGCCGCATCAAGCCACGCCCGCGCCTTTTTCACCGTGTCGCAGTGTTTGATGCCGTAAAGGATCATTCCCACTCGATCGTCCCCGGCGGCTTCGATGTGTAGTCATAGACCACCCGGTTTATCCCCGGCACTTCGTTGACAATCCGCGTTGCGCAGCGGCTCAAAAACGCGCTTTCGAACGGATAGACATCCGCCGTCATGCCATCCACGCTGGTTACGGCGCGCAGGCCGCAAACCTTGTCGTAGGTGCGCCCATCGCCCATTACGCCAACCGTCCGCACCGGCAACAGCACCGCGAATGCCTGCCAGATTTTGTCGTAAAGCCCGGCCTTACGGATTTCGTCGAGATAGATCGCATCGGCAAGGCGCAGCGTGTCGCAGGCCTCGCGCGTCACCTCGCCGGGGATGCGGATCGCCAGCCCCGGCCCCGGGAAGGGATGCCGGCCAACAAATGCCGCAGGCAATCCAAGTTCCACCCCCAGCCGCCGCACCTCGTCCTTGAACAGCTCACGCAAAGGCTCGACCAGCGCCATATTCATCCGCGCCGGCAGGCCGCCGACATTGTGGTGGCTCTTGATCACCACGCTCGGCCCGCCAGCGAACGACACGCTTTCGATGACATCGGGATACAGCGTGCCCTGCGCCAGGAAGCGCGCGCCGCCGAGCTTTTTCGCTTCGGCTTCGAATACGTCGATGAAGGCGCCGCCGATGAACTTGCGCTTCCTTTCGGGATCGGTGACGCCGGCGAGCCCGGCCATGAATGCCTCGCTGGCATCCACATGCACCAGCGGGATCTGGTAATGCTCGCGGAACAGGCTGACGACTTGTTCCGCCTCACCCTGCCGAAGCAGGCCGTGATCGACGAAAACACAAGTCAGCTGGTCGCCGATCGCTTCATGGATAAGCAGCGCCGCCACCGACGAATCGACGCCGCCCGACAACCCGCACAGCACCTTCTCATCGCCGACCTGCGCCCGGATTTCGGCGATCTTCGCGTCGCGAAACCCCGCCATTGTCCAGGTCGGCGCCATGCCCGCAACCTTGCGCACAAAATTGCTCAGCAACCGGCCGCCATCGGGGGTGTGGTGAACCTCCGGGTGAAACTGCACCCCATAACGCCGGCGCGCATCATCGGCGATGGCGGCAAACGGCGCGCCGGCGGACACTGCGACAGCGCGGAAACCCGGCGGAATCGCCTCGATGCGGTCGCCATGGCTCATCCAGACGTGCGGCCGGTCGCCCTTGGCCCAAACGCCATCAAACAGTGCGCAATTATCGACAATATCGATATCGGCGCGGCCGAATTCGCGGTGGCCGGACAGCCCGACCTTGCCGCCGGTCTGCGCGCACAGCACCTGCTCGCCATAGCAGATGCCCAGGATCGGCACATCGGCGGCCAGGATATTTTCCGGAATGCGCGGCGAGCCTGCATCAGTCACCGAGGCCGGGCTGCCGGACAGAATGATGGCGCGCGGCTGCAACCGATCATGGGCCTCACCGCCTTTGCCGAACGGCACGATTTCGGAATAGACTCCGGCCTCGCGGACGCGGCGGGCGATCAGCTGCGTCACCTGGCTGCCGAAATCGAGGATCAAGACGGATTCGGGGTGGCTGGTCATCGCCAGCGACTAAGAGGTGATGGAGGACGTGTCCAGCGCCGCCAGTCGCCGCCGCCAGTCATCGGGCAACGGCACCGGCCGCCGCGTCGCCCGATCGACATAGACATGAACGAAATAACCCTCCGCCGCGGGGGCTTGATGGCCGGCGGTGAACAACCCGACCTCCCAGCGCACGCTCGACGTGCCGATCGCGGCGATGCGCACCCCCGCCTTGACACTTTCGGGGAACGCCACCGAGCGGTGGTATCGGCAGCCGGTTTCCACCACAAGGCCGATTATGCCGCCGCGCTGAATATCGAGCAGGCCCCATTCGACCAGCAGCGCATTCACCGCCGTGTCGAACCAGCTGTAGTAGACAACGTTGTTGACGTGGCCGTAAGCGTCATTGTCCATCCAGCGCGTCGAGATGGTGCGAAAATTGCTGTACCCGGCCCGGCTCATGCCTGGCGGGCAAAGCCGGGCACCACTCTGCGCGTCGGCACCGCAACATCGGTCCCCGGCGCGCGCGCCGCCGCATCGGCATGTTTGCGCTGCCAGACCAACCCGATGATGCAGCCGGCCATGACAAATGCCAGCGGTACGCTGCCTTCCGAAGTCAACACCGATTTGACGATGACGAAATTGATCAGCCCCAGCGCCAACGGTGCCAACAATTGCTGTTCCGGTGTCCGAGCATCACGAAAACATACAAATCCCAGCAAAACCGGAATAAGGAAACACATCAAAAACAGCGGCAAGGCCATGAGGCCGGAATCGAGCATCAAAGCCAAATAGTGACTGTCAACGGTAATTTCGCCGGCAAGATTGTAGTAACCCAGCGCCTCTTCGCTGCGCGCGACCCCATAACCAAAAGGATGCGACAGGATTTTTGGCCAGCCCATGGCCCATTGCACGTCGCGTGCATCCGAACTTGCCACATGCTCGCCACCCCCCAGCACCATGACATGGGCACGGTGCCAGAATTGCACGACAGCAGCCATCACCGCGACGGCCGCCGGATAGGCAACCAGCATCGCCGTGCCGACAATCGATCGGCTATGCACCTTGCGCTGGCGGACCGCGCTGAACAACAGGTACAGGATCGATGTGGACAGGATGCCGACCATGGCAGAACGGGCATTGGTCAAATACATCACAACCAACATGCCGAGCAGACCGGCGAACAATGCCAGAAACGGCAGGATACGGCGCTCCTTGACGCTGAAATGCAGGAAAAACGGAAACACCATCGTCAGAAATTCGCTGAAATAAAGGCTGGTGGCAAAGGTACCGCGGACGCGATAGATATCGGCCCCGGCGCGCGCCTGCGATTTCATCACGCGCGCCAGATAATCCGGATCGACTTTCAAAAAGACCGGCAGGTGATCAAGCCAGAACACCCGTTCGGTACGATATTCATAGATGCCGGCCAGCATGACAACCGAGGTGCCGATGACCATGATACGCGACAGCGTCATGACGAATCCGGCACGCGTCGCCAGCATTGCCGCCAACGGAAACATCATCGTCCAGAAAATCTGGTTGTTGGCATATTTGGTGATCGAGCCCGACGGATCGGTTGAAAAAACCAGCGAAAACGTCGTGGCGGCCCAGAACATCCAGAACACGGTTCGCAGCAGCTTTGGTTCGGCCATCGCGTCGTTCAGCCGGTCGCGAAACTCGCGTGACGTCGAAAAGTTCATGACGACCACAGCCAGCATTGAGAACACCGCGAGGCGCGTCGGCGTGAGCCACGGCAGCCCCGGCACGTCCAGCGCCACCTAATTAGGCCAGACAATGCCAAAGCCGATATAGGCCAGCATGAGCGTCTGCATTCGATCCTGCTGAACGCCGCCAACATCGGGCAGCATCCACAAAATCAACGCGATCATTGCAAGGATCGGGACGAGGGGAATCGACAGCATCGACACCGGCAAGATGGCGGTCATCAGGCCATAAAACACCGCAATGCCGATCAATAGCATCACCACCAGAAAACGCCGCACCGGGCCCAGGTCCTTGCGGCGCTCGTAGGGTTTCAGGATGATCGATGCCACTGGGGTGCCTGCCGGTTCGGGTGCTGCCTGTCATTGCGCATTGCAACGGGCGGTGTTGCACTGCAATGAACCAATACGGCGGCAGGCGCCCGGTATCAATCGCTTTTCGGCCGTTGCTTGACTCGGCCGCCGCCACTTCCGACATGGCGGGGGTGACCAGCCCCGCGCATCCTGCCTGCCTCATCATCGGTATCGACAATCACGTCGGCGCCTATCTCGCGCGCCTGCTCGATGCGCGCGGGGTGGCGCTCGCCGGAGTCGGCGATGCACACATCGTCACGCGGCTCGGCATTGCCGATAAAATCACCGTATGTGCCGCCGACGATGTCGGCGCTGCGGTCAGCGAAGCGCGGCTGGTCTTTGCCATCAACGATGGCAGCGCCGCGCGTGCGGACCTGTTCGCGGCCGGTATCGAGGCGGCAAGAGGCGCCGCGCGACTGATCCACGTCGCCGATGTGGCCGATCTGGCGCTGGCGCCGGTGCGCGCCACCATCGCCCGGATCGACGCCGCCAAATCGGCCAGTGCCGGGGAGGCGGCAAATGTCCTGCTCGCGGCCCATGATTCGCGCTTCGGCAGCCGCGACACGCTGACGGCGCAAATCGTCGCTGCCGCCTATGCCGCTGCCAATGGCACGGCAACCGGCATGGTGGACATCGCCGAGTCCGGTGCGCGCGACTGGGGCTGGACGCCGGAATATGTCGACGCCGTGCAGCGCCTGGCCAATCGCGAACGGTTGACCGACATGGTCGTCGCCAGCGGCCATACCCTCACTGCTGCCGACATCGCCAAGGTCGCCTTCGGCTTTTTCAAGATTGATGCCGCGGCGCACCTGCGAATTACCGGCACCGGCACCACCGTCGTTGCCATCGACCCGGCCGCATTGACAGCGGCAACCAAATGGCGCGCGAGCACCTGGGGTGCCGACCTGATCAAGGCGCTTTGCGAAGGCGCCGGGGCGCGGGCATAGGCGAGCCAGAGGGCAACACGAAAAAGGCGCCTCCCGTTGCCGGAAAGCGCCCTTTTCATTTGGTGGAGCCTAACGGGATCGAACCGTTGACCTCTACAATGCCATCGTAGCGCTCTCCCAGCTGAGCTAAGGCCCCAAAATTTTGTCGCATCTGGCGGGACGGATGCGGGAGGCGCGGGTTAGGGCAAGAAACCAACCCGCGCAAGCCGGAATTTCAACCTTCCTCGTCCTCGCCGCTGGTTACCACGGTGCCGATACCGTCATCATCGTCACCCAGATCGACATCCGGCGCATCGCCTTCCTCGGCCGCATCAAGGTCGAGATCCTCATCGGCAGCCACATCGCCGCCCTCGCCGTCAACGGCAGCCAACGGCTTGGCCTGTTCGAACGGCGTCGTCTGCTTCGATTTGAGCATCGGCTCGGGCACCCAGGCATAGCCGCAGGCGATGCAGGTGACGGGTTCGTCCTTCGTCAGGTCGTAAAACCGCGTGTTGCATTTCGGGCAGGCACGCTTGGTGCCCCATTCAGCCTTGACCACAATTTTCTCCGTGAGCCCGGGGGGTTCGATCGATCACCCCGGAAAGCCGGGCGCATTGCCACAGCCGGCCCCGCCTGTCAAAGCGCGACGCCATGAATGACGCAGCGCAACCCCATATGCTGTCCCTCGCCGCTGCTGGTCCGCTTACCGGAATCACCAGTGTCCCGGGGGACAAATCGATCAGCCACCGCGCGCTGATGCTGGGGGCAATGGCCGTTGGCGAAACCGTTATCGATGGCCTGCTTGAGGGCCACGACGTGCTGGCAACTGCCACTGCGATGCGCGCCATGGGTGCCACCATTGAACGCCAAGGGGTACGCTGGCATGTCCACGGCGTCGGCGTCGGCGGGCTGCTGCAACCGCAGATCGCACTCGACATGGGCAATTCCGGCACCTCGACGCGCCTGTTGATGGGTCTGGTCGCCAGCCATCCGATCACCGCGACCTTCATCGGCGACGCCTCGCTGTCCCGCCGCCCGATGGGCCGTGTCATCGATCCACTGACGCTTATGGGCGCCCGCTTCGCCGCCTCACCTGGAGGACGGCTACCGTTGACCATGCATGGCCTGTGCCCGGCGGTGCCGCTGTCCTACACCCTCCCGGTCGCCTCGGCGCAGGTCAAGTCGGCCGTGCTGCTCGCCGGCCTCAACACGCCCGGCGAAACCACCGTCATCGAACGCGTCGCCACCCGCGATCATAGCGAACGGATGCTCGCCGGCTTCGGCGCGACGCTGCGGATAGAAACGGCGCCCGAAGGTCGCATCATCACCCTCGTCGGCGAGGCCGAGCTGCAACCGCAGGCCATCACCGTTCCCGGTGACCCATCGTCCGCCGCCTTCCCGATGGTTGCAGCCCTCATCGTGCCAGGCTCGGCAATCACCATCACCAATATCGGCATCAACCCGACACGCGCCGGCCTCATCGGCGTGCTTCAAGCCATGGGCGCCGACATCTCGGTGGTTCAGGAACGCATCGTCGGCGGCGAACCGGTCGCCGATCTTGTTGTGCGCCACAGCCCGCTGACCGGCATCGAAGTGCCGCCGGATGTGGTGCCATCGATGGTCGACGAATTTCCCATATTGTTCGT
>JAYUUE010000006.1:0-2263 GCA_043754785.1 Polymorphobacter sp.
TCCGTTGCTCGCTCCCCCCGCCGCGCCCTTGCGGGTTTGTGTTGGGTAGGGGGGGGGGGGGGGTTGTTGACCAGCTGTTGCGCCGTGTGGCAATGCGAGAGCAATGCGGGCGTAGCATAGTGGTAATGCACTAGCCTTCCAAGCTAGCTAGGAGGGTTCGATTCCCTTCGCCCGCTCCATCACAGCGCCGCGAGCGCGCGCCCCCCGCGCGCCAACAGGCGCAAGATCGGCCGGCGAGGCGGCTGGCCCTCCGCAGACCGAACTCGTCCGCCAGCACGGGCTTTGCCCATGCGCTTGCTTTCTTGCTTCCCTTTTCGCTCCGCCTCTGTCTGGCCACCGCAACCTATGCCCGCTACACGAGTTTATAATCCGACCGCTTCACAGGACACGCCCATGACCGCCACTACGATCGCTCTCCGCCTCGCCGCCGGCACGGCACTGATTGCCCTTGCAGCCTGTGGCGGCGCCGACAAGAAGACCGAAACCGCAACGGTCAACACCGCCACGGTCGAGACCGCGCCCGCCGCGGTCGAAGCCACAGCGCCGGCCGCCGAACCCGCCGCCGCACCGATGGCAGCCGCCCCCGCCGCCGTGACGCTCGCCAGCCTGACCGGCGACCCGGTGAAGGGTGAAAAGGTCTTTGGTCAGTGCAAGACCTGCCATGTCGCCGAAAAGAGTGTCAACCGTGTCGGTCCGTCGCTGTGGGGCGTCGTCGGCCGGCATTCGGGCAGTATCGAAGGCTTCAAATATTCGCCGGCGAACAAGAACAGCGGGCTGGTCTGGACACCGGATCAGCTGTTTGTCTATCTCGAATCGCCGCAAAAGGTCGTCAAGGGCACTTATATGGCATTCGCCGGGTTGAAGAACCCGCAAGATCGCGCCGACGTCATCGCCTATCTGAAGACAAAAGCCTGAGGTGGGAGCGCGCAACGGCTTCGTTGCGGGCTGACTCGCCGACGGCTCAGCCAGCGCGGCGGTTGGCCCTTCGCCAACCGAACGCGTCTGAAGTCAGCATGGGCTTTTCCCATGTCCTTGCTTTCGCGGATCCTGGTCAAAACGGCCCGTTGAGCGCGACCACCGCCGTGTTGAGTGCTGCAGCAAACGTCACCCAAAGCAGATACGGTACCAGAATTAGCGCCGCCGCTCTGGAAAATCGCCAGCATACGGCGATCAGTATCGCGATCGACGCCCACAGGAACCAAACCTCGAACGCCGCAAGACCGGGCCGTTGCAGGCGGAAAAACAAAAAGCTCCACAACAGGTTGAGAAATCCGTTGAGCGCGAAAAGTCCGATGAAGACGTCGCGCGTGCCCTTGTCGGGGGCTGCCAGCCACGCCGTGGCCGCCGCCACGGCGCACAGGCCGAAAATCAGCGTCCATGCCGGACCGAACAAAATGTCGGGCGGCGCCCACCTGGGCTGGACCAAGCTATGATACCACGGGCCGGGCACGGTGATCGTCGCGCCAAGCGCGGCGATGAGCATTGTGGTGACGGCAGCCACCGCTGCCGGCAACACCCAGCGCGCCGGGTTTACCGGAGTCACCCCGCCTTCGACATCGTATTGTCCTTGCGCCCCGAAAAGATGGCGCCCACCAACTGTTTGGTATCCTTGACGAAAATGCGGATATGCGCCATCGGGCGTTTGCGGACCAATTCCTTGTTCATATAGGCTTCCCAGGTCAGCTGCTGGATATCGGGATCCTGACACAGCTTGACGAAGCGCTCACGCATGTTGTCGCTGCGATACCAGAACCACTGCATCATCCCGAGCACCATGAACACTCTGCCGTGCAGCTTCATGAAGCGCTTGCGCGCCTGTTTGAGCGCAGCCGGGTCGCCGCTCTCCAGGAAGGCGCCGGCAGCCTCGGCGGCAAAGCGCCCGGCGGTCATCGCATAGAAAATGCCTTCGCCAGACGCCGGCGCCACTACCCCGGCGGCATCGCCGGCGACGACGACATCCTTGCCATTGTCCCAGCGTTTGCGGGGTTTGAGCGGGATGGGCGCCCCTTCGACGCGGATCGTTTTGAAAGCATCAAGCCCGGTCTGCTCGCGCAGCCGCGCCACAGCGTCGCGCATGGCAAAGCCTTTCACCGCGCTGCCAACGCCGACGCTGGTCTTATCGCCATGCGGGAAGATCCAGGCGTAAAAGTCTGGCGACAGATTGCCCTGATAATAAATATCGCAGCGGCCGCCCTCGAAGCCGCGAAAGCCTTCCGGCGGGGATTCGATGACTTCGTGATAGGCGGAAACGAACGGCACTTTT
>JAYUUE010000007.1:0-2262 GCA_043754785.1 Polymorphobacter sp.
CCCGGCTTCAAGTCGGCAATGTAAGGTGTTGTCTTGAATATCTCCGCCACGTCGAACAGGTCGAAATCGATGCCGGCTTCGTTGGCCATGGCGGGCAGATGCAACGCGCCGTTGGTCGATCCACCGGTCGCCGCCACGATCCGCGCGGCATTCTCGAACGCCTTTAGGGTGCAGATATCGCGCGGCCGGATATTGCGCTCGATCAACGTCATGATCTGGCGGCCGGCTGCAATGGCGATATCGGCGCGGCTGCCATAGGGCGCCGGCATCATGTTGGAATGCGGCAGCGACAACCCGATGGCCTCCCCCACGCACGCCATGGTATTGGCAGTGAATTGCCCGCCGCAAGCGCCATGGCCAGGGCACGCGACCTTTTCGAGCGCCGTCAGCCGCGCCAGCGGGCAGGTGCCGGCGGAATAACCACCCACCGCCTCGAACACATCGACAACGGTCACATCCTTGCCTTCAAAGCTGCCGGGCAGGATCGAGCCGCCATAGACAAAGATGCTCGGCACGTTGAGCCGCAACATCGCCATCATCATGCCCGGCAAGGATTTGTCGCAACCCGCAAAACCGATCAGCGCGTCATAACAATGACCCCGCACCGAGAGCTCAACCGAATCGGCAATGACTTCGCGGCTGACGAGTGAGGATTTCATTCCCTGATGGCCCATCGCAATCCCGTCCGTGACGGTGATGGTGTTGAAACGGCGCGGCATGCCGCCGGCATCGTTGACGCCCTGCCGGCAGACATCCGCCTGGGCGTCCAATGTCGTGTTGCAAGGTGCAGAATCATTGCCTGCCGAAGCGATGCCGACGAACGGCCGGGCGATCTCCTCCTCGGTCAGCCCCATGGCGTAATAATAGCTGCGGTGCGGTGCCCGTTCAGGGCCGACGCTGACATGGCGGCTGGGCAATCTGGACTTGTCGAAACGAGGCATGGGAACTCCGGACAGATAGACGATGTCGATTGCGCGCACCAAAGTTGACGGTCAAGCCGTCACCATGCCACCTTGTCATGATCAACCTGCGCGTCACGGGCATCGACGCGTTGCTGGCATCCCTTGTTGTCGCAGGAATCGCCATCGAAACCCGCGCCGAAAGGGAATCACCAGAAACCGGACGCTTTGCACGAATTCACGACCCGGAGGGCAATGCAATCGAATTATGGCAAATGCCCTGATCCGAGCACATGGCGCACAGCACCGCCGATCACCGTTGTCCAGCGCTCCACACCCGCTGCATCGCGCAATCCATCATTGCGAACCTCAAACCCCAGATATGCGATGCCGCCTGCCTCGGCGTGGCGATCCATCGTGTAGTTGAGCACGCGACCGGAATAAGGCTGGTTGTCGCCAGCGTCGAACCCTTGCTCGGTCAGCCAAGCCAGGCCTCTACGCGCCGCGCGGTCATCCTCGTTGTAGAGGATCGCAATCGGCCAGGGCCGTGCCTCGTCGGCCCGTGTCGCCAATTGGTGGGTGAAGCTATGAATGCTGATTATCAACACCGGACGGACCCGGGTAATTTCTGCGGCAATCGTTGCGTGATAGGGCGTGTGAATGGCATCGACGCGCAGCGCCCGCTCGATGGGAGTCAGCAGCAGATTGCCCGGAATGAGATGGCCGTCACTGGCCACGGGAATCACGTCGGCGACCGCTGGATCGCGGTTGCAGTCGATGACCAGGCGCGACACGGTGGCAATGATCGCCGAGGCATCAAGCGCCGCCGCCAGCGCCTCGGTCAGGGCAGCCGTGCCGATATCGACGGCGATGTGATTGCCGAACAGCCCCGGATCGATCCCCAGATCGACACCCGGCGGCACTGCCGCCGACGCGTGGTCGGCAATCAACAGCAATGATGCGCTGCCACCAATCACCTTAGGCGCCGTCAAGTGCCGAATTCCGGCTTGCGCTTGGCCAGAAACGCCGCGACCCCTTCAACGAAATCGGCACCGGAAAATGCCGCGTCGAAACCGGCTGCGGATGTGTGGTCATCGTCATGTGCGCCTTCGATGATGCGCTGGATGATTTCCTTGCTGGCGCGCTGACTGGCGGGTGACAGGGAGATCACATGGGCGGTGAAATCGGCGACGGCGCCCGCCAGGTCGTCGGCGACTACCTGCACCAGTCCGATGCGCAATGCCTCTGCCGCGTCGATCAGCATTGCCGAAAACAACAGCCGCCGCGCCTGCGCCGGGCCAACGAGTTCAACCAGCAAGCGCGTATCATGCAGCGGATATATCAGGCCCAATTTGGCCGGCGT
>JAYUUE010000008.1:0-6641 GCA_043754785.1 Polymorphobacter sp.
TAGCGCCGGGGCGGCGCCATGGCCAGAGTGTCGCGGCAGATGCGGGGGGCTGGCCAAAACCCGGGCTGCACGCCATGGTTCGCCGAGTTCCACCGGAGAGCCTGCCATGAAGCCGTTTTTCGCCATTGCCGCCGCCATCATTGCGGCCAGTACTGCCCCGGCCATGGCGGCGCTCGCTGTCGGTGCACCGGCGCCGGATTTTCGCGCTAAAGGCTCGCTTGGTGGCGAACCCTTCAAATTCCACCTCGCCGAAGCACTGAAAAAGGGCCCGGTTGTGCTGTATTTCTTTCCGGCCGCCTTCACCTCGGGCTGCACCATCGAAGCGCATAATTTCGCCGAAGCCGCCGATGATTTCACCAAGATGGGCGCGACGCTGATCGGCGTGACTGCCGGCAATGTCGAGCGTATCGCCGAGTTTTCCAAGTCGGAATGCCGGTCGAAATTCCCGGTCGCGGGTGATCCCAAGCTCGATATCGCCAAGCGCTATGATGCGACTCTGGCGGTGTTCCCCGGCCATTCGGACCGCACCTCCTATGTCATCGGCAGCGATGGCAAGATCAGCGCGGTGTATTCGAATCTTTCGGCCCAGCACCATGTCGAGGAAATGCTGGCCGGGGTGACGAAGTGGCGGGCGAAGCATCCGCGCTGAGGCTCAGCCAAAGTAGGTTGCTGCCAGTAACCACAAACCCAGCGCCAGAAATACCAGAGCAGCAACGACATGTACGGTGCGCATTGGCACCCGGTCAGTCAATTTGTGGCCGAGGAAGATCGCGGGCACGTTGGCGAGCATGATGCCCATCGTCGTGCCGAGTGTCACGGCGAAAACGCTGTCGAATCTTGCGCCGAGCGCGACCGTGGCGACTTGGGTCTTGTCGCCTATTTCGACGATGAAAAAGGCGACGGCTGTGGTCAGAAAAGCGCCATATCTTGCCGGCTTTTCTGCCACTGTTTCCAGCTTGTCGGGGATGAGAGTCCATATTGCCATGGCAATGAACGAGGCGGCGACAAAATAGCGGAACATCGGCCCATCGAACCAGCCGGCGAGCGCTGAGCCGGCCCAGGCGGCGACGGCATGGTTGGCAAGCGTGGCGACGAAAATGCCGGCAATGACCGCCCAGGGCGCCCGGAAGCGCGTGGCGAGAACGATGGCAAGCAGCTGGGTTTTGTCGCCGATTTCGGCAAGGGCGACGACTCCGGCGGAGGTGAGCATCGCGGTGGCGAAATCGGACATGGTGGTGCTTTCGGGCGTGGGCGCCGAATGGCTCGGCATAGGGGGTCTTGCCTGAAACGCCAAGCAGGCGCATCGCTGGATCATGTTACGGTGGTTACCCGTTGTTATCGTGTTGGGCCTTGCAGCGCCGGTGTCCGGCCAAGCTGTGCAATCCGTGATACCGCCGCCGTTGATCCCCACCGCCACCGTCGACAACAGCCTGGAGATTACCGGCGACGAAATCGACGCCGAACAAAAGCGCAACCGGCTGTTCATCGATGTTCGCATCAACGATGATGGGCCGTTTCGGTTTCTGGTCGATAGCGGCGCCGACCGTTCGGTGATCGGTGCCGGGCTGGCGGCGCGGTTGCGGCTGCCGGCCGGCGACGCCGTGCGCGTGCAGGGCATGGCGGGCGTGGCAACCGTGGCGACGGTGATGATCGACCGGCTGTTGCTCGGCAAGTCCGAGGTCGGGCCGATAAAGGCGCCGGCGCTTTTGGAACGGGATCTGGGGGCACAGGGGCTGATCGGCATCGACGCGCTCGCCGAACAGCGGCTGCTGCTCGATTTCGACGCCAAGACCATCACCGTGCAGGATTCGCGCACCGCGCCGGTCAACGAGGCCGGCGAGATCGTGGTCACGGCGCGGTTGCGCAAGGGCCAGTTGATCATCACGCAGGCCAGTGTCGGCGACCAGCGCATCAGCGCAGTCATCGATACCGGCGCCGAAGTCACCCTGGGCAATATGGCACTGCGGCGCCGCCTGTTGGGCACCAAGGCCCGGGCCGGCGCGCCGGTAATGACGCTGGTCAGTGTGACTGGCCAAACGCTGGAGGCCGAGGTGGTGATGCTGCCGCGCATCCGGATCGGCGGCGTGTTTCTCGACCGGGTGATGGTGGCCTTTGCCGATGCGCCGCCATTTGCGCTGTTCGGGCTCGATCAGCAACCGGCGCTGTTCCTGGGCAGTGATCTGTTGAAGTCGTTCCGCCGTGTTTCGCTGGATTTCCGCAACCGCAAGGTGCGGTTTGCGCTGCGGTAGCAGCCGCGCGCGCGGCTCCCCCTAAACTGGCACCAGCGCCCGGTGCGGCAGCGCCGGCAGCGTTACGGCAATCGCATCGCTGGCCGCCACGTCGCCGCCGGCGATGACGATGGCCATGACCCCTGCCTTGCGGATGATTTCACCGGCAGGGCTGCGACCAATCATCGCTTTGGTCAGCCCGCGCTGAAAAGTGTCGAGCTGGCCACAGGGGTTGCGCAGGCCGGTAAGTTCGACAGCCGCCGAACCCAGCGATAGCCGCGTTCCGGTCGGCAAAGCCAGCAGATCGACGCCGCGAGTGAGGATATTTTCACCGATCGCACCCGGTGCCAAGGTGAAGCCCTGCGCCGCCAGATCGGCGAACAGCTCGGCATGGAGCAGATGGACCTGCCGCAGGTTGGGTTGATCGGGGTTGATGGCTACGCGCGAGCGGTGTTTGACGGTGACGCCGGCGTGGGCATCGCCGGCGACACCAACGCCGGCGATCAGCGCGATGCGCGGCACCACCGCTTTGGAAAAGCCATGGGCAGCGTCGCAAGCGACCGCCTCGACCCTCACCAGACCTTCACACGCTTTTCAGGGGGCAGCGCGAGCGCGTCGCCGGGCTTGACGTCAAACGCCGGATACCAGCCATCGATGTTGCGCACCGTCTGGGCGCGGAAGCGCGCCGGTGCGTGACCATCGGTGGCGACACGTGACCGCAGCGAGGCGTCGCGGCGTTTTTCGCGCCAGGCCTGGGCAAAGGCCAGGAAAAAGCGTTGCTCACCGGTCTTGCCATCAATGACCGGCGCCGGTTTGCCGCCGAGCGAAGCCTGCCACGCTTCGTGCGCGGCAGTCAGCCCGGCCACGTCGGCAATATTTTCGGCAAGGACCTGGCGGCCGTTGAGATGCAGGCCAGGCAAGGCTTCATAGGCGTCATATTGCTTCACCAGCGCTGCTGCGGCGGCATCGAAGCGGGTCTTGTCAGCCGGCGTCCACCAGTTGCGCAAGCGGCCGTCGGCGTCGAACTCGGAGCCCGTATTGTCGAAACTGTGGCTGATTTCATGGCCAATTACGGCGCCGATGGCGCCGTAATTGGCCGCTGCATCGGCCTTTGGGTCAAAATACGGGGCTTCGAGGATGGCGGCGGGGAAGTTGAGGGCGTTTTGCAGCGGCAGATTGACGGCGTTGACGGTCTGCGGGGTCATCCACCATTCGCTGCGATCCACGGGCTGGCCGACCTTGGCAAGCTGGTGCCGATATTCGGCAAATTCGGCCCGGCTGTTGTTGCCAACGGGATCATCGGGGCGAATGTCGAGGCGGCTGGTATCGCGCCAATGGTCACCATAGCCGACGCCGACCTTCATCGTGGCGATCTTGCGGCGAGCCTCGGCCTTGGTCGCCGGCGCCATCCAGGTCAGGCCGGCGACGCGCTTGTCAAAGGCGGCGAGAATATTGGCGACCATGATGTTGATCTGAGTGCGCGATGATGCCGGGAAATATTGTGCAGCATAAATCCGGCCGACATCGTCACCCAGCGCCGCATTGACCGCGGCGATGGCGCGCTTATCGCGCGAACGCTGCACCGGTATGCCATAAAGCAACGTGCCGTTGAACGCGAAATGGGCATCATCAAGACGCTTTGGCAACAACGTAGCGGCGCTGTTGATGCGGTGGAAGGCCAGCCAGTCCTGCCAGTCGGCGAGCGGCACGGTGGCGACCAGCTTTGACAGTTCGGTGATTGCGCCGGGTTGCCACGCGATGAAATTGGCCTGGCTGCCCAGGTTCGCGGCAGCCAGAAAGGCCGCCCAGTCCATCCCGGGCGCCTTGGTGATGAAATCGGCGCGGCTCCAGGCGGCCGCCTTGTGCGGGTCCTGGCTGTCGATGATGTTGGCGTGGGCGTTGGCGATGCGCATATCGAGCCAGAAGGCGCGCAGCGCCCGCAGCTTGGGATTGTCTACCCCGGCGAGCGTGAACATCTGTTCGATATAGGCCTGATAGGCGGTGCGGATCCGCACCATGTCGGGGGTCGACGACAGGTAATAATCGCGGTCCGGCATGCCGAGGCCGCCTTGCATCAGATAGGGCAAGGTGCGTTCGGGATGCGCCAGATCCTGGGTGACGAACAGCCCGAACAGGTTTTCGGTTGAAAGGCTGGTGGCATTGAGCGGATCGGTATCAGCGCGGATGCTGGCGCCGAGCACCGCCGCCAGCGCCCGTTTGTCGGGAAGCGCCGCGATCTGCGCCAACGCCGGCTTGATCGGGGCAAGACCACGCGCTTCGATGGCGGTGCTGTTGTTATAGGCCGTATAATAGTCGGCGATGCGGCGCTGGGCGGTGCCCGGCGCGGTTTTGGCGGCAACGGCGGCGGCGATCAGCGCGGCGTTGCGCCGTTCCGCCAGTTTCGACACATCGACGCCGACGCCCGCCGAGGACCGATCCGGATCAATGACCGCCTTGGCGCGCCAGGCACCGTTGGCGAACCGTTCGAAATCATTGCCGGGGCGGGTCGCCGCGTCGATACCGGGCAGATCGATACCGGCGGCCAGCGGCGCGGCGAAAGCGGAGCCGGCGAAAGCGGTGCCGGCGAGGGAGAGCGCAAGGACGGCGATGGTGCGCAACATGGAGGCCCTTTGATTTGATGGTCGCAACAAGGTTGTAGGAGTCGCGTGGGCAAAAGGTAAGTGGCCATGGTGATACCATTATGTCGTCTTCGTGGCCGCGCTCCGATGGCTTGGTCCGTCCGCTTGGGCGCACTCGTGTGATGCAGCGGGGATAGGCTTTCGGCGGGCGTGAAGCGGGCTTGGCGGTGTTGCCGGCATCTGCGAGTCTTGTGTGGCGCTTTTGCAATATTATATCTGCCGCACAGGAGTCGGCAGGCATGAACATCGAAAAACTCACCGATCGCGCCAAGGGCTTTTTGCAAGGCGCGCAGACGGTTGCGATTCGCAACAATCACCAGCGTGTCGCGCCCGAGCACGTGCTCAAGGCGCTGCTGGAAGACGAGGAAGGCATGGCGTCGAACCTCATCCGCGCCGCCGGCGGCAACCCTGCGACAGCGATGCAACTGACCGATCAGGCGCTGGCGCGGATCGCCCAGGTTTCGGGTGGCGGCGCGCAGCAGTTGAGCTGGGACAATGATACGGTGCGGGTGCTGGATAGCGCCGAAGCGATTGCTGCAAAGGCCAAGGATGCGTTCGTGACAGTGGAACGCCTGCTGGTGGCGCTGACGTTGGCGACGACGACCGCTGCCGGTAAGGCGTTGGCGGCGGCGGGGGTGACGGCACAGGCGCTCAACACCGCCATCGAAAGCGTGCGCAAGGGCCGCAATGCCAACAGCGCCGGCGCCGAGGCGCAGTTCGACGCGCTGAACAAATATGCGCGCGACCTGACGCAGGCGGCGCGCGACGGCAAGCTGGACCCGGTGATCGGGCGCGACGAGGAAATTCGGCGCACCATCCAGGTGCTGGCACGGCGGACGAAGAATAATCCGGTGCTGATCGGTGAGCCCGGCGTCGGCAAGACGGCGGTTGTCGAGGGGCTGGCGCTGCGCATTGCCAATGGCGATGTGCCCGATGGGTTGAAGGACAAGCGGCTTATGTCGCTCGACATGGGTGCGTTGATTGCCGGGGCGAAGTATCGCGGTGAGTTCGAGGAGCGGCTCAAGGGCGTTCTCGACGAAGTGCGCGCCGATGGGTCCGACGTTGTGCTGTTCATCGACGAGATGCACACTCTGGTCGGCGCCGGCGCTTCGGAAGGGTCGATGGATGCATCGAACCTGCTCAAGCCGGCGCTCGCGCGCGGTGAGTTGCACTGCATCGGTGCGACGACGCTGAATGAATATCGCAAATATGTCGAAAAGGATGCAGCGCTGGAGCGGCGGTTCCAGCCGGTGACGGTTGGCGAGCCGAGCGTTGAGGATACGGTGTCGATCCTGCGCGGCCTGAAGGAAAAATACGAACTGCACCACGGTGTGCGGATTACCGACGGTGCGATCGTCGCAGCGGCGACGCTGAGCAATCGCTATATTTCGGACCGGTTTCTGCCCGACAAGGCCATCGACCTGATGGACGAGGCAGCGTCGCGGTTGCGGATGGAGGTCGAATCCAAGCCCGAGGAGATCGAAAATCTCGATCGGCGTATCGTCCAGCTCAAGATCGAGGAAGGCGCGCTGGTCCGCGAAACCGATGCAGCGTCGAAGGACCGGCTCGCGGCGCTGCGCGGGGAATTGATCGGGCTGGAGGAGCAATCGGGCAGCCTGACGCTGCGTTGGCAGGGCGAAAAGGATAAATTGGCGGCGGCGACGGCAATAAAGGAACGACTCGATGCGGCGCGGCTGGAGGTGGAGCAAGCGCAGCGCGGCGGCGACTATGCCCGCGCTGGCGAGATTACTTACGGGCGGATACCCGACCTCGA
>JAYUUE010000009.1:0-2253 GCA_043754785.1 Polymorphobacter sp.
GCGGCGCTGGCGGCGGCTCAACCTGCGGCGCATTGATCTGGCCGCACGGCGCTTGCCCTTTTGGCGGCAATCCCGCTACACCGGCCCGCGATGACCCAGTTTTCGCACCCCGCCATCGCTGCCGGTGCCCATCCGTTTCCGCATTCGCATCTGTTGGGGCTCTCGCATCTGAAGCCGTGGGAGATGCTGTTCCTGCTCGACGAGGCGGAGCAATGGGCGGAGCTTAATCGCGGTAGTTCCGGGCGCGGCGCGGCGAAGCACGACAACCGCCTGGCGGGGCTGACGCAGATCAACGCTTTTTTCGAGAACAGCACGCGGACGCTGCTCAGTTTCGAGATTGCTGGCAAGCGGCTGGGCGCCGATGTCGTCAATCTGGGCGTTCAGGGATCGTCGGTGAAAAAGGGCGAGACTTTGCTCGATACGGCGCTGACGCTGAATGCCATGCACCCGGACCTGATCGTCATTCGCCACGGCGCGTCGGGCGCCGTGCAGCTGATTGCCGAAAAGGTCGATTGCCCGGTGCTCAATGCCGGCGACGGGCGGCACGAGCATCCGACCCAGGCGCTGCTCGATGCGCTGACCATCAGGCGGCGCAAGGGGCGGATCGCCGGGCTGGTGGTGGCGATTTGCGGTGACATTTTGCACAGCCGGGTGGCGCGATCGAACTTTCAGCTGCTGGCGTCGCTTGGCGCGCATGTGCGGGTGGTGGCGCCGCCGACGCTGATGCCGGCCAACATCGATGCGTTGGGGGTCGAGGCGTTCACCGATATGGACGCGGGCCTGAAGGGCGCCGATGTGGTGATGATGCTGCGCTTGCAGACCGAGCGCATGGATGGCGCCTATGTGCCGTCAACGCGCGAATATTACCGGTTCTTCGGGCTGACCGAAGCACGGCTGGCGCACGCGGCGCTTGATGTGCTGGTCATGCACCCGGGGCCGATGAACCGCGTGGTGGAAATCGAAGGTCGGGTGGCCGACGATATCGTGCGATCGGCGGTGACCGAACAGGTTGAGATGGGCGTCGCGGTGCGGATGGCGTGTTTGGATGTGCTGACGCGGACGCGGCGCGGTGTGGCAGGGTGGCCGCACGGCGGCGGGATGGAGCGCGCGTCATGACGCTGCTGGCGATAACCGGTGGGCGGGTGATTGATCCGGTGCGCGGGTTTGACGGCCCGGCGACGGTCGTGTTGGTTGACCGGGTGATTGCGTCGGTGGGGCAGTTTGCGACGCCCGACGATGCGGAAATCATCGACGCGACCGGGCTGGTGGTGGCGCCGGGGCTGATCGACGCCGGGGTGTTCCAGGCGTCGCCGGCGGCGTGCCATGCCGGGGGGATCACGCGTGTCGTGCTGATGCCCGACCAAAGGCCGCCGCTCGACGATCCGGCGCTGGTGGCGTTCACGCAGGCCATGGGCAAGCCCGATGTCTGGGTGCACCCGCTGGTCGCGGCGACACGGGGGTTGCTGGGGCGGGAGCTGGCCGAAATCGGCTTGGGGCAGGCGGCGGGGGCCGTGGGGGCGGCGACCGGGCGCGAAAGCATCGCCAGCAGCGCGGTGATGCACCGGCTGCTGAGTTATGCAACGGCATTCGACCTGCCGGTGGTGACCCACGCCGAAGATGCGGCGCTGACGGCGGGGGCGGTGGCGACCGAAGGCGATTATGCGACACGGCTGGGGCTGCCGGCGGCACCGGCGTTTGCCGAAGGCCTGGCGGTGGCGCGCGATATACGGCTGGCAGAGGCAACGGGTGCGCGGTTGCATATCCGGCAGGTGACGACGGCGGAGGCCATCGAACTGATCCGCGCGGCGCGCGGGCGCGGTGTGCGGGTGACGGCGGGGGTCACGCCGGCGCACTGGCTGTTGAACGAGACGGCAGTGGCGGGGTTCCGGTCGTTTGCGCGGCTGTCACCGCCGCTGCGCAGCGACGCGGATCGGCGCGCCGTGGCGGCGGGGTTGGCGGACGGCACCATTACGGTGATCGCTTCGGGACATGATCCGCGCACGCAGGAGGACAAACGCCTGCCGTTCGCCGATGCTATGCCGGGAATGGCTGGGGCGGAGACGTTGCTGTCGCTGTCGCTGTCGCTGGTGCAATCGGGGGCGATGACGCTTGCTGCTGTGCTGGCGGCGATGACATCGGCGCCGGCAGCGCTGTTCGGGCTGCCGGGCGGCACGCTGGCCCCTGGCGCGCCGGCCGATCTGGTGATTTTCGACGAAAGTGCGCCGTGGCGAATTGACGGGGATGCGTTTGCCG
>JAYUUE010000010.1:0-2245 GCA_043754785.1 Polymorphobacter sp.
GTTCATAGAATATCGCCCGTTATATTGACCGCAGTGTCATGCCGAGTGCATTGGACCGGTTGAATTGGACTTTGCACCGACACGCGATCATCACCACAATCCAGGTTCCGGAGTTCTTGCGCATGACGATGATGAAAAATACCCTCCTCGTTTCGGCAGTCGTCTCGCTGCTGGCGCTGGATGCCTGCAACAAGGCCGGCAAGGCCCCCGAAGGCCAGGTTGTCGCCACGGTCGATGGCACCGAAGTGACAATTCACGAACTCAACGCCGAATTGGCGATGATCGGCAATCGCGCCGGCGGAGCGCCCGCCAAGCTGGTGGAATCAGCGGCATTGAACCGGGTGATCGAACGCAAGATGCTCGCCAACGAGGCTGCCAAGCTCAAGCTCGACAAAAGCCCGCAGTTCCTGCTCGCCAAACAGCGAACCGATGAAGGTCTGCTCGTCCAGGTCCTGCAAGGCGACATCCAGTCCAAAGTGCCCGCCGCTACCCGCGAGGGCGCGCAAAAGTTCGTCGCTGAAAATCCGCAGGTGTTCGGCGATCGCAAGATTTTCACCCTCGATCAGATTCAGTTCCTGCGCCCGGCCAACATCGAACAGCTGCCGCTCAAGCAGGCAAAGACGATGGCGGAAGTCGAAAAGGTTCTTGTTGATGCCAATATCGAATATCGCCGCGCGCCACAGCAGCTTGATTCGCTGGTCATCAACCCGGCGCTGACGACCGAAATCACCAAGATTGCTGCCACCGCCAATGGTGAGCCCTTCATCTTCAGTGATCAGCCGCAGGGCGCCCCCGTACCGGTGCTGTATGTCAACAACATCACCAACACCGTCACCCAGCCGTTCACCGGCGAAAAGGCCATCGCCTATGCGCAAAACCTGCTGCAACGCCAAGATGTGCAAAAACGCATGACGACCGAGCTCAAGAAAATTCAGGACAGCTACAAGTCCAAGATCGTCTATGCCAAAGGCTATTCGGCGCCCGATCCGAGCAAATTCCCCGGCGCATCCAAGTCAGCCGTCGGTGCAACGCCAGCCGTCGCCGCAACACCCACGTCCGCTGCGGCGGCAACGACACCCGCACCGACAACCGTCCTCGCGCCAGCGACCAAATAAACGACCCCAATTCGACACGGGTCGGCGGAGCATCTCCTGTGAAAACGCTTCGCATCGGTTTGTTGTGGCATTCGGCGGCGGCGGGCAATCTTGGCGTCGGCGCGCTCAGCGTCGGCAATATCGCCCTGGCCCGCGCCGCAGCGGAACGCGCAGGGCTGAAGCCGGAATTCACTCTGTTCGGCGCGCGTGAAAGCTGAGTGCCCTACATCGCCGATGCCGATGTCGGAATGCGCACCATCAACGGCCGCTACATCGCGTCACCCGGCGGCTATCACGCCGATGTCCGCGCGCATGACATCATGCTCGATATCGGCGCCGGCGACAGTTTTGCCGATATTTATACCGACAAGCGCTTTGCTTATATTCTGGCGACCAAGGCGATCCCGATTCTCGTCGGCACGCCGCTGGTGCTGTCTCCCCAGACCATCGGGCCCTTTTCGCGGCAGCCGCATGCGGCGATGGCGGCCTGGGCCTGCCGCAAGGCGGCGATGGTTTTCGCCCGTGATCCCCTGTCGATGGATGTGCTCCGCAGGCTGGCGCCAAAGGCCAAGTCCCGCCAGGTCATCGACGTCGCCTTCGCACTGCCCTTTGACCGCCCGGTGCGCCCGGCGGGTGACCCCATCCGCGTCGGCCTGAACGTGTCCGGGCTTTTGATGAGCGGCGGCTATTCGGGTGGCAGCAACGATTATGGTCTGGGCTTCGATTATCAGGCGATGACCCGGGCATTGATAACGGCGTTCACCGCGATGCCCGGAGTCGTTCTGTCGCTGGTGCCCCACGTCAATGCACCCGACATGCCGCGCGATTACGATGGCGCCGCCTGCGACGCGCTCAGCCGCGAATTCCCGCACGTTGAACGCATCGCCAACTTCGCCTCGCCGTCGGCTGCCAAGTCGTACATCGCGGGATTGGACTTTCTCGTCGGTGCCCGCATGCACGCCACCATCGCCGCCTATTCGGCCGGGGTGCCGGTGGTACCGATCAGCTACAGCCGCAAGTTCGAGGGGCTTTATGGCGGACTGCGCTACCCTTGGGTGGTCAACGCCAAGGGTATGGACACCCGCACCGCTATCGCCTTCGTACTCGATGCCTTTGAACGCCGCGCGCAGCTGGCGGCTGCTATCGCTGTC
>JAYUUE010000011.1:0-2245 GCA_043754785.1 Polymorphobacter sp.
CTCTTCGTTCATCGCTTTCATGGCATGATAGTTGAACTTGTATTTGGCGCTCTCGGACTTTGCCGCCCAGATCAGCGTCTCATGGGCATTGGTGAAGCGCGTGCCCTTGAAATTGGGCATCGGATTCGCCTTGCGCCAGACGATGTCGTTCAAAATCCAGAAGCCCGCATCCTGCAATGCCGCACCGACGCGAAAGATGTTGTGATAGCTGCCGATCGTCCAGATCGCGCCATCGGGCTTCAGGATCCGCCGCGCCGCCGCCAACCACGCGCGGGTGAATTCATCATAAGTCGCGTAGCTGGCAAACTTGTCCCAATCGTCATCCACCGCCGCCACCTTGCCACCTTCGGGCCGGTGCAGATTGTGCGCCAATTGCAGATTATACGGCGGATCGGCGAACACCAGGTCGACACTCGCCGCAGGCATGGCGTTCATCGCGGCGATGCAATCACCGGTGATGATGCGATCGACGTGCACGTCGGTGGCTTTGGTCCTGATCATCACCGGTGGATGATTCATCGCCGAATCACCGTCAATCCCGGCAGGATTTCACACGGGGTCAAGGATTTGCGCCGACTTGCTCCAAAACGACTCAAAGCC
The DNA here is from genome assembly GCA_043754785.1 of Polymorphobacter sp. Taxonomy (GTDB): domain Bacteria; phylum Pseudomonadota; class Alphaproteobacteria; order Sphingomonadales; family Sphingomonadaceae; genus Sandarakinorhabdus. Next base: position 601 of record JAYUUE010000011.1, read on the forward strand.
GCTAGCCGTTGAGTCACACCACCGCTTCACCCACCACCCATGGGGTGTTGCCAAAAAGACTCAAAGCGCCGCCAACCGCAATCGCACCGGTGCAAAGCTGCGGCGATGGTGCGGTGTCACCCCCAGCGCCGCCAAACCGCGCGCATGATCGGCGGTGCCATAACCCTTGTTGCGCGCCCAGCCATAGCCTGGATGTTCGGCATCGAGCGCCACCATCATCCGGTCGCGCGTCACCTTGGCGATGATCGATGCCGCCGCGATCGACACGCACAACGCATCGCCGCCAATGATCGCCGTCGCCGCGTGAGCCCAGCGCGGCAACCGGTTGCCATCGACGAGCACATGGTCGAACCCGCAGCGCAGCGCCGCCACGGCGCGCTCCATCGCCAGCATCGTCGCCCACAGGATGTTGAGCCGATCAATCTCCTCGACGCTCGCCACCCCGACCCCGATCACCGCCACCGCCTGGAGTTCATCGTGCAACACGGCTCGCCGCGCTGCGCACAGCGCCTTGCTGTCGTCGAGCCCCGCCGGGCAGCGGCCGCGGTCGATCCACACCGCCGCCGCCACCACCGGCCCCGCCAGCGGCCCGCGTCCGGCCTCATCCACCCCCACAACGCGCCCACCGATGCGGTCCTCGTGGACGAACGATGGCCCTTTGACCGTCGCAACCGCAGCCCTCACAGCGGATAAAACCCCAGCGGCCCATGCCCCGCCCCGAAGCCCGGTGCCCGCGCCAGGCCCTGCGCCACGAACGCCCGCGCCCGCGCAACCGCCGCTTCCAGCGTCATTCCCTGCCCCAATCCAGCCGCCAGCGCCGCAGCCAGGGTGCAGCCGGTGCCATGGGTGTGCCGCGTCTGGATGCGGTCCGACGCAAACGACACATGCCCGCCGCGCGTTACCAGCCAGTCGGTCAAGCGATCGCCCGGCAAATGCCCGCCCTTGGCGAGCACCGCGCCACAGCCCTGCAACATCAGCTCCTGCGCCGCCAGCAACGCATCGGCCGCATCCTCGATTTCGGTGCCGGTCAGCATCATCAACTCGGGGGTATTCGGCGTCACCACGGTCGCCAGCGGCAGCAACCGCTCGATCAACGCTTGCGCCGCGTCATCCGGCAGCAGTTGCGCGCCGCCTTTGGCCACCATCACCGGGTCGAGCACCACCGGCACCCGTAGCCCGGCCAGCACATCCGCCACCGCCGCCACGGTTTCTGCCGCACCGATCATGCCGATCTTAACCGCATCGACGCCGATATCATCAATGCAGGCGCGCATCTGCGCCGCCACCACGGCCGCCGGCACCGCATGGATACCGTGCACCCCCAGCGTATTCTGCACCGTGATCGCCGTCACCGCTGTCATTGCATAGCCGCCGAGCAACGTGATCGTCTTGATATCGGCCTGAATTCCCGCGCCGCCGCCGCTATCCGACCCGCCAACGACCAAGATTCGCGCCACCCTATCCATGATATCGGCGCTCCTGTGACGCCGGATGGCGCTCCAAAGCCGCATCAAGCCGCAGCGGCCGCGCCGCAAAGCCTCCGGCACAGTTCGGGCAAACCCCCGCCAATGGCCCCGCAACGCAAGCGGCGCAAAAGGTGCATTCAAACGAACAGATCATCGCGCCCGCCGCATCGGCGGGCAGA
>JAYUUE010000012.1:0-6604 GCA_043754785.1 Polymorphobacter sp.
AGCGCGGTCTTCGCCGCATACCAGCCATCGGCAACCACCGCGATGAAATCCGGCCCTTCGACCAGCCGCGCCGTGACCGGCAGCGTCTTCTTGTCCACGCCCGTGCGCGTCGCTCCGAATGGGTCGTGGTGGATGGCGGCGTACATCATCCCCGGCAGCCGCACATCGGCGCCAAAGCGCGCCGAGCCATCGGTCTTGGCCGGAATGTCGAGCCGCAGCAGCGGTTTGCCCACCAGCTGCGGTGCATGGCGCAGCGTCGGCGAACGCGGCGCGTCTTCGGCCACCGCATCCTTGACCACATCGGCAAAGGCCAGCCGGTTGGCCTTGTGAACGACGAAGCCGGCACGGGTGTCGCAATCCTGCCAATCCACACCCCAGCGCCGCGCCGCCGCGCGGCACAGCATCTCGCGGCCTGCGGCGCCTGCCGCACGCAAGGGGGCTTCAAAGCCGCGCACCGAGGTGCTGCCGCCGGTGATCTGCATGTCGAAATAATCGATGACCTTGCCGCCGGCGAACGACGCAAAGCCGCGAAACGCCCCCGGCATCCCGCCAACCGTGGCAATCAACATGCCGTGGTTGGCATAGGCAGGCGCCAGCGGCGCCGGCTCAACACCGACAGCGTTCCAATCCGCGCCAAGCTCATCGGCGGCGATCTGGGCGAGGCCCGACCAGATGCCCTGCCCCATTTCGGCCTGCGGCACGGCAACGACAACCCGGCCATCGGCGCCGATCTTGAGATAGGCGTTGATCGCCGTCTCATCCGGCCCCGCCGCGAACAGGGTGCCCCGCCCGCGCGGCCACACCGCCCAGCCAATGGCCAGGCCGGTGCCCGCCGCAGCGGCAACCAGCAAGGTGCGGCGGGTAACGCCCATATGCTATTTGAGCTGGCCCATCAGATGCTCGGCCGACGACACGGCAAACGCGCCGGGCTCCTCGATATTGAGCTGCGTGACCTTGCCATCGGTGACCAGCATCGAAAAGCGTTGCCCGCGGATGCCCATGCCGAACTTGGTCGCGTCCATCGTCAGGCCGAGCGCGGTGGTGAAAGCGGCGCTGCCATCGGCGAGCATCGTAACTGCGGTGCCGGCGTTGGCCGATTTGCCCCAGGCGCCCATCACGAACGCATCATTGACCGACAGGCAGGCAATTTCATCGACGCCGTGCGCCTTGATGGCATCGGCATTGCCGACAAAGCCAGGCAGATGCTTGGCCGAGCACGTCGGCGTGAAGGCCCCAGGCACCGAGAACAGCGCCACGGTGCGGCCACCGAAAAAGTCCGCCGTCGAGACGGCTTCAGGCCCGGCGTCGGTGACCTTGGTGAGCATCGCGTCGGGAATGGCATCGCCAACCTTGATCGTCATGGCAGGGGGTCCTTTGGTGGGGGGAGAGAAACTGCCCGTTCGATAGCCTTGCGCGCCGCCAGCGTCCAGCCGCCGCCCCGTCTGGAGCGTACCGACGCCGCGACACATCAGCGCCTGCGTTGCCGCAACCATGGCCCCCGCGTATAGCTTCATTGATGTCGCAGCCCGCTTATCTTTCCGGCCAGCTCCTGCTCTCTATGCCGGGAATCGGTGATCCGCGTTTCGAGCGGGTGGTCATCGCCATGTGCCTCCACGATGACGATGGCGCGCTCGGGCTGGTAACCAACCAGCCGTTCGGGACGCTCAGCGTCCGCGACCTGATGGCGCGGCTCGATGTCGATCCCGGCGTCACGCCGCTCGATGCAATGGTGATGGCCGGCGGTCCGGTGGAGCCCGGCCGCGGCTTCGTCATCCACAGCCCCGATTATGCGCGGACCAGTACCACGACGGTCGGCCACCGCTGGGGCCTGACCTCGACGCTGGACATTCTAAAGGACATCGCGGTCGGCAAAGGCCCGCGCCGCTGGCTGTCGGCGCTGGGCTATACCGGCTGGGATGCCGGGCAGCTGGATGGCGAAATGCTGCGCCATGGCTGGCAGGCAGCGCCGGGGGATGCGGACATTATCTTTGAAACCCCGGTCCCGCAGCGTTGGGGCGCGGCCTATGACCGGTTGGGAATCGCGGTGGGGCGGCTGAGCGCCGAGCCCGGCAGAGCTTGAAACGCGGGGCCTAACCCAAGACCCACAACAGCAGTGCGCCAAACGCCGCCGTCCCCACCACTGCATGCACCGCCAGTGTCGCGCCGGTAGCCGCCGGTCGCGGCGCGGCGATCAGCGGCACCATGAAGCCGCTGAACAGCGCCGCCGCAAGCAGCAGCGCCGACGCCGGCCCCAGCCGGCTTTCCGCCAGATGCGTGCCATCGGGCGCGCCGCGCAGCAGCAGCGCGAACACTTCCAGCCCGATGATGCCGATAATCACATGGACGCCGATCAACATACGGTTGTTCCGCACCCCGCGCAGATATTGCAGTCCCATGTAGAGGCCGATGGCGACGGTCGTCCCGAAAACCACCAGCGCCGGCCAGGTCGGCATGAACACTCTCCTGTTTCGTGGCGCGCATGATAGCGGCGGCGGTAGCCGAGGCCAAGCCACCCTCCCGTTCTTGCGGGCTAGGCAACGCCGCGCCACCAGCGCACGGTCGGATTTTACCTGCCGGAGACGACCATGCCCGACGCCTATATCATCGACGCCGTTCGCACGCCGCGCGGCATCGGGAAGCCCGGCAAGGGCGCGCTGTCGCACCTGCATCCGCAGCATCTCGCCGCGACCGTGCTCAAGGCATTGAAGGATCGCAACAATCTGAACACCGCCGATGTTGATGACATCATCTGGAGCACCAGCACCCAGAAGGGCAAGCAGGGTGGCGATCTCGGCCGCATGGCGGCACTGGCGGCTGGCTATGACATCAAGGCCAGCGGCATGACGCTGGACCGGTTTTGCGGCGGCGGCATCACCAGCGTCAATCTGGCGGCGGCACAAGTCATGTCGGGCATGGAAGATTGCGTCATCGCCGGCGGCACCGAGATGATGAGCTATACCCAGACCGCCGGCGCCGAGGAATTCGCCGCCGGCATCAAGCCGATGGGCATGGGTTCGGGCAATGCCGCGCTGCAGGCCATCCACCCGCAGTCGCACCAGGGCGTTTGCGGGGATGCAATCGCCGCGATGGAAGGCATCAGCCGCGAAGCCGTCGATGCGCTCGGGCTGGAAAGCCAGCGCCGCGCCGAAATCGCCATCAAGGAAGGCCGTTTCGACAAGAGCCTCGTCACCGTGTTCAACGAAGACGGCTCGGTGGCGCTCGATCACGAAGAATTCCCGCGGCCCTCGACCACCGCCGAAGGCCTTGCCGGGTTGAAGGCCTCGTTCGATGTCGTCGCCGACGCGTCGATCCAGCCCGATGGCCAGACCTTTCGTCAGTCGATCAATGCAAAATATCCCGACCTGGTGTTTTCGGGCGTCCACCACGCCGGCAATTCGAGCGGCGTCGTCGATGGCGCAGCCGCGATCCTGATCACGTCAAAGGCTTATGCCGACGCCCATGGCCTCAAGCCGCGCGCCCGCATCGTCGCCACCGCCAACATCGGCGATTGCCCGACCTTGATGCTCAACGCCCCGGTGCCGGCTGCCCGCAAGGTGCTGGCCAAGGCCGGGCTGACCGTCGACGACATCGACCTGTGGGAAATCAACGAAGCCTTTGCCGTGGTCGCGGAAAAGTTCATCCGTGACTTGAAGCTCGATCGCAGCAAGGTCAACGTCAACGGCGGCGCCATGGCGCTGGGCCACCCGATCGGCGCGACGGGGTCGATCCTCATCGGCACGGTGCTCGACGAGCTCGAACGCCGCGGCCTCAAGCGCGGCCTGGTGACGATGTGCGCCGCCGGCGGCATGGCCCCGGCGATCATCATCGAGCTGGTGTAAGCGATAAAGGCTGGGGCCATTGGCCCCAGACCCCATTTGAAAGTGCCATGTCAGCCCAGAGCTGGCGTGGCATTTTTTTTATGCGTGTGACGGCAAACCGAGCGACTGCTTTCGACCCAATTATCGTCGTTCCCGACCCCACCTGCGAAAGACCGCTTCCGAGAATAGCGGACGTTCCAATTAACTTGCTCGAGTTGACCTCAGGCGCTGACGCCTCCGGCAAAAACGTTGCGGTTTAGTCTGCTGGGCGCCCCAATTCCGTTCATGGTCCGGCGTGCTTCCTGCCGCCGACAATGCGGCGAGGTTGGCACCAAAATCCCTTATAAATAACGCACTTCACGGATTGCATTCGGGACAGTTCTGCTGCGAAGCGCACTTGAGTCCGTCCATACGCGGCCCGTCTTCTCTGTGGCTACACGATACGCAGGAGAAAACTTGAAACCTGACCATTTCGGTGGGCGCATAGCAATGCTCGCACGGCAATCCCTTGATCGTGCCTGTCTGCCCCCAGCCTGGCGCCGAACATGCCGCACAAAGCGTCGCCAACCGGCGCGCCAAGCGGAAAGCAAGCCGTCGGATGCCGACCATGCGGGTCGGATTGTGATGCGCGCGCATATCGGGTTCAACCCATGCCACGCCTTCCTGCGAAGTAGCGACGGCCAGCGCCATGGCTGATCGCAGCCGGTCGATTGAAACGATGCCTTTCTCGATTGTGGCTCCGGGACCGCCGGACTTTGCGCGGACGATGAGAGCGTGGGATGGAAACCCGACGGCCGCCAGCCAATTTGCCAGTTCGTCGATGCTCCGCGCTTCGCGATGGCCGTAATTGGTCCGCTCGGCCAGGAATTGCTCGCTGACGACAAAACCGCGTTCATCGTCGACGAACGTCATGATCTCGATGCCTGCCGGGATAAATGGTATGAAGGGATGGGGACCAAAGCTCCCTTCACTGGCAAGGCCCAGTGGGAGGCCGGTGGCGGCCATGCCGAGGCGGACCTTGCGTTCGCAGACGTCCAGGGCGGTGCCCACACGCGGAACCTCGCCAGAAAACGTGCCTAGCAAATCTGTGTCAAGATCGGGTGTCGCGACAACTTCGAGACCAAGCGCGAGGCGAAACGGCCGAGCCACCGCCCGTTGTTTGTCGTGTTTCGTCGCGAGGCTCGCTTGCCGCTTACAATATGACGACATCGCCTCGATCCTGATCGGCTTGGCCAGCAAAACGCCAGGCCAGCGTTTGCCCGGCGTGAAACGGAACGATAGGTGTTGAACCTGCCAGAAGGGTTTCCGGGACACGGCTTGCTGTCCGTTCCAGCATAATTTTGGAGGCATTCATCGGCAGACCATAAAAGCGCGGACCATTTTCCGATGCAAAAGCCTCAAGCTGGTTCAGCGCGCCCTCTTCCTCGAACGTCTTGGTATAGCTCTCGATGGCAAACGCCGCATTGAAGATACCCGCACAGCCGCAGGCGGACTCCTTCTCGCCCACGGCATGCGGTGCCGAATCCGTGCCAAGAAAGAATTTCGCCGAACCGGACGTTGCCGCACGGCGCAAGGCAAGGCGGTGCACCTCGCGCTTGGCGACCGGCAGGCAGTAGAAGTGCGGCCGGATGCCGCCCTCGAACATGGCATTGCGGTTGATCGCCAAATGGTGCGGCGTGATCGTGGCAGCGAGATTGGGGCCGGCGGCCTCGATGAAAGCGACCGCATCGGCCGTCGTGATATGCTCGAACACAATTCGCAGCGCCGGGAAGTTCGCGATGATCCTGGTCAGGATACGGTCGATGAAGACGGCTTCCCGGTCGAAAATGTCGATGTGGCTTTCGGTGACCTCGCCGTGCAGCAGCAACGGCATGCCGATCCGCTGCATCGTCTCAAAGACCGGATAAATCCTTCGGAAATCGGTGACGCCAAGCGCCGAGTTGGTCGTGGCATGCGCGGGATAAAGCTTGCAGGCAGTGAACACGCCTTGCGTGAACCCTTGTGCTACCTCGGCCGGGTCAATGCTGTCGGTCAGATAGCAGGTCATCAGCGGCTCGAAGTCCACGCCCGGCTCAAGCGCGGCCACGATCCTCGCTCGATAGGCCCGGGCAGCCGCAACGGTCGTCACCGGCGGATCGAGGTTCGGCATGACGATGGCACGCGCAAACTGTCGGGCGGTGTAATTGACGACAGCGGCGAGCATCGGGCCATCACGCAGATGCACGTGCCAGTCGTCCGGCCGCCGGATGATCAGCCGTGTCGCCCCGGCGCCAACCTCTCCGGCCACCATCGTCGGCGGCTCAGATGTCGGCATAGACATGCGCCTCGGCGGCCGCGCCCGGATGGGTCACGGCACCGTAACGGGCAGGTCCAACAGTCTGCCCGTATCGCCAGATTGTCCCTGACTGGAAACTATGCCGACGGGGTTGCCAGCGGGCGCGCCGTGCCGCCAGCGTCGGATCATCGACGTGCAATGCCAAGACGCCGCGATCAGCATCGATCTCGATAAGGTCGCCGTCCTCGATCAGCGCGATCGGGCCGCCGACAGCGGCTTCCGGCCCGAAATGGTTGATGCACAGGCCGCGCGTGGCACCGGAAAACCGGCCATCGGTGATCAAAGCGACCGCCTCGCCCATGCCCTGACCGTAGATTGCCGATGTGGTGGCGAGCATCTCGCGCATACCGGGACCGCCCCGAGGCCCCTCGTAGCGGATTACCAGGACATCGCCGGCCTTATACCGCCGCGCCATCACGGCGGCGAAAGCGTCTTCCTCGCATTCGAACAC
>JAYUUE010000013.1:0-6535 GCA_043754785.1 Polymorphobacter sp.
CGCGCTCAAGGATTTCTACGGCATGGACCATGCAATGGTGTTTTCCACGGGCTATCAGGCCAATCTCGGCATGGTCTCGACGCTCGCCGGCAAGGGCGACTTCATCATCCTCGACGCCGACAGCCACGCTTCGATCTACGATGGCTGTTACCTGGGCAACGCCGATATCGTGCGCTTCAAACACAACAGCGCCGAGGACCTGGAAAAGCGCCTGCGTCGGCTGCCGCCGGAAGCCGGCAAGCTGGTCATCCTCGAGGGCGTCTATTCGATGCTCGGCGACATCGCGCCATTGCAGGAACTCGTCGCCATCGCCAAGGCACACGGCTGCATGGTGCTCGTCGACGAAGCGCATGGCATGGGCTTTTTCGGTGACAACGGTCGCGGTGTTTACGAAGCGGCCGGTGTGGCGGATCACGTCGATTTCGTCGTCGGCACCTTTTCCAAATCGGTCGGCACAGTTGGCGGCTTCTGCGTCTCCAACCATCCCAAGTTCGAAATCCTGCGCCTTGTCTGCCGGCCCTATACATTTACAGCGTCATTGCCGCCCGCCGTTGTCGCCTGCGCCGCCACGAGCATCCGCAAGCTGATGCACGCTGGTGCCAAGCGCGAACGCTTGTGGGAGATGACTCGCACCCTTCACGGCGGCCTGAAGGCACGCGGCTTCCGCCTCGCCACCGAAACTCCCGAAAGCGCCATCGTTTCGGTGTTGATGCCTGATCAGGAAACCACCGTCCGCATGTGGGCGGCGATGCTCGAGCTCGGCGTCTATGTGAACATGTCGCGCCCGCCGGCCACGCCCGCCGGGGTGTTCCTGCTGCGCTGTTCGCTGTGCGCCGAACACAACGCCGAACAGCTGGCTTTCGTCCTCGACCGCTTTGCCGAGGCCGCGGGGATGACCGGGCTGTTCGCCGAGGCCGCATAATTCGGCAGTTGCGCGGCGGCGAAATCTGGGTTCAATTGCCGGCCGAAGTACAACCGCCGGAGCCCCTTGCCATGCCCAGGACCCTGTTTGCCGCCGCCGTAATCACGGCCCTAGCCGCGCCGGCCCTAGCCGCGCCGGCCCTCGCGAAGGGGGATCCCATCGCCGTCCGCCAGGCGATGATGAAGCAAAACGGCAAGGACGCCAAGGCCGGCGGCGAAATGCTCAAAGGTGTGACGCCGTTCGACGCCGCTAAGGCGCAGGTGATCTTCGCCGAAATGAACGGTGTTGCAAACAAGTTCGGTAATTATTTCCCGAAAGGCAGCGAAACCGGCGGCGACACCGAAGTGGCTCCGGCAATCTGGACCAAGCCCGCCGATTTCAAGGCAGCGCTCGCCAAGTTCCAGAAAGACACTGCCGCCGCCGTCGCCGCAAAGCCGACAACCATCGCCGCCTTTGGCCAGCAATTCGGCGCCGTCACCGCCAATTGCAAAAGCTGCCATGAGGCCTTCCGCATCAAGAAGGACTAGGTGCGACTGATCGGCGTCGTCCTGGCCCTGCTCGGGCTTGCCGTCGCTGGCTTTTTGCTGCTCACCCAGCCGCGCCGTTTGGCCGCTACCGCCATTGCGGCGGAAGCCAGCGGTGACGCGAAACGCGGTGAGCGCATCTTCTGGGCCGGCGGTTGCGCGTCCTGCCACACCGCCACCAAATCGAAGGGCGAGGCGCAGTTCCGACTCGGCGGCGGCGCGCCGCTAGTAACGCCATTTGGCACATTCCACGCGCCGAACATCTCGCCTGACATTGTGCATGGCATCGGCGGCTGGAGCCTCACCGATTTCGCCAACGCCATGCAGCGCGGCGTCGATCCGGCCGGACGCCATCTTTACCCCGCCTTTCCTTATGCGTCCTACCAGCGCATGACCCCCGGCGATGTCGCCGACCTCTTCGTGTTCCTGAAGACCCTGCCGCCCGTTGCTACCGCAGCGCCCGACAATGCCCTGGCCTTTCCCTATAACGTCCGCCGCGGCATCGGCCTGTGGAAACTTGCCTTCATGGGCAACGCCGCACCGGTGATCGCTCTGCCTGCCGATGCCCCCGCCGCCGCGCACCGCGGACAATATCTCGTCGAAGGCCCCGGCCACTGCGCCGAATGCCACACGCCCCGCAGCCTGCGCGGCCTCGGCGGGCTTGATCGGTCGAACTGGCTCGCCGGTGCCAGCAGCCTCGATGGCCCTGTGGGCGGCAAAGTCCCCAACATTACCCCCGGCAAAACCGGTATCGGCAGTTGGTCAGCAGCTGAAATCGCCGATTATCTCGAAAGCGGCTTCACCCCCGATTATGATTCGGTCGGCGGTGCGATGGTCGAAGTGCAGGCGAACATGGCCCGGCTGACGCCGGACGACCGCGCCGCCATTGCCGCCTATCTCAAGGCCGTTCCGCCGAGGTAAGGCGCCAGCAGCGCGCCCATATCAACCCGCGCCCGCAACCGGCTACCAAGCAGGAACAGTCCGCCGAACTTGCGCTGCAAGAACAACACATCGATCGGCGGAATATGCCAGAAATCGCGGTCGGCGGCGATGGACAGCCCCTCGTCACGCACCGCCGTTGCCATGCTGTTGGCGGCAAAATCGAAGCGCCCGCCCGCTCGCAGCGGCACAAACGCCGTATCGAATAACCGCAAGATCGCTGCCTGATGCTTGGCCGGCGTCGCCGTGTCATACAGGCCGATGGCCAACATGGCCGCCCGGGCTGCGCTTGAATCAGCCGCCATCCCCGCCCGAAGCAAACTGCGGTAATTGCCGACAAGATCATCGTCGAACGCCCGAGTCGCGCCAAAATCGAGTAAGATCAATTGGCCAGTTGCCAGATCGTAGCGGTAGTTGGCAAAATTCGGGTCGGTCTGCATCAGTCGGAACGTGAACAGCTCGCGCAGGCACACCGCGATCATCAATGCCATCACTCGATCTCGCACTGCCTGCGGTGCGCCCACCAGTGATTCGACCGCAACTCCGCCGACAAAATCCATCGCCAGAACGTCCCGCGTCGACAAATCGCCATGAAAAGCCGGCACGACATAGTCCGCGTCATCGGCAAGCAGCGCCCCGAAGCGCGCCAGGCACTGGCCCTCGCGTCTATAATCGGCTTCTTCGTGCAGCTGGCACTTGGCCTCGGCCAGCATCGGCGCGATATCGATCGTTGACGGCAGCTGCCCGGACAGCCGCACCAAGGTCGCAACATTATCGACATCGCTGTCGATGCTGGCGCGAACGCCGGGATATTGCACCTTGATCGCCAGGTCGCGTCCGTCCCGATGCCGAGCCCGGTGAACCTGTCCGATCGACGCCGCCGCGATCGGCCGCACATCGAAACGTTCGAACTGCTGGCGCCAGTCTTTCCCCCAACTGCGCGCCAGCACCGTCTGCAACTGGGCGGGCGGCATCGGTGTCGCATCGGCGCGCAGCCGCGCCATGATTTCCGCCAGCGCCGGCGGCAGAAACTCACCGCTGTCCATCGACAGCAGCTGCCCCATCTTCATCGCGGCGCCGCGCAGGTTGGCGAGCTGCTGCGTCACTTTCAGCGCATTGCCGGGCGTCAGCAAAAGCCCGGCCAGCGTCGGCCGCTGCCCTTTCGCCAATTGCCGCGCCCCCTCGGCAATCATGCTGCCGGCAACACCGCCGGCCAACCCGCCAAACCGCGTCAGCCGCGCCAGCCGGCCATGCGGAACGGCGCTGACTGGAGAACGGGGTGGTGGCACGACGTCCCTTCTAATGCGCGTGTTGCCCGTCGCCGACGTGCCCGATTGCCGCGCTATTACCCAAGTGGCCGCACTGAAAACCCGCGCCGATAATTCATCACCACCGGGATCAGCGTCACGCCGGTGCCGATGGCAACCAGCATCGGCGCCACTTTCGGCTTGGCTAGCGCCAACCGCGGGTTGTTGGAAAACCCAACGCCATCGGACCATATCGACAACCGGCCATCCTCGTCGCGATCGTGCAGCACGACAAAGGCATAGGCACCGGGTCCGGGAACGGTGATGCAGATCACCATGTCGCCGCTAGCTGTCATCGGCACTTCCTGGCGGCGGATATAGGCACCACTGGCAAGAAAGGTGTCGGGATTGTCGGAGTAATATTGCAGTCGCAGCCGGCCCTGCCGGTCCTTAAAGCCAGACACCATGACCAGCGCGGCATGGCCCGGCGCACCCGGCACGCATGACGCTGCATCGGTGCCAAGCACCGGCGTTTGCGCCCCGGCCGAGGCGGCAAACGCCAACCCCGTTGCGACGGCGCCTGCAAGAGCAAGGCCTGCTGCGGGGGCCGTGACCCTCGACGATTTCATCATGACCTTGCTGCTTCACCGGGCTATAGGACTGCGGAACACGCGGGTCAGCATGGCAAAACCGTTCCGCGCGTGCAACATGGTGAAGGCTTGCGGCGAAACTGGGGCGCGGCAGTGTCGACATCAAGGGATAGGACTGTTTTCACACCTTGATCGTGCTTTCACGCTTCGACCGTTACCTTGCCCGGTTGATCATCGTGCCGTTGTTGGCTTCGCTGGTCATCGCCGCGATGCTGTTGCTCCTGGATCGCATGCTGCGGCTGTTCGATTTCGTGATGAACGAAGGCGGCCCGGTCAGCGTCGTCTGGCGCATGCTCGGCAATTTGCTGCCCGAATATCTGTCGCTGGGCATCCCTATCGGCGTGATGATGGGAATATTGCTCGCCTTCCGCAAACTGGCGACGACATCGGAACTCGATGCGCTGCGTGCTGTCGGTATCAGCTATAATCGCCTGTTGCTGGCGCCCTTCCTGTTCGCCACCTGCTTTGCCGCGATCAACTTCGGCATCGTCGGGTTTCTGCAGCCGGTCTCGCGCTATGCCTATGAGAATCTCCGCTTCGAACTGCGGTCGGGCGCGCTGGGTGCCTCGATCAAGGTCGGCGAATTCGCCAGCCTCGGCAAGGGCATGACGCTGCGTGTCGAGGAAAGCAAGAACCAGGGCGCCGATCTGCGCGGGCTGTTCGTGCGCGCCGCCGGCAAGGATGGACAGGTCCTCGCCGTCACCGCCGCCAAGGGCACATTCCTGTCGACCGACGACCCCGATGTCATCCTGCTGCGCCTCAAAAACGGCACGCTGGTGCATTCCCCGACAGGCGGCGGCGTGCCGCGGGTGCTGTCGTTCGATCAGCACGACCTGCCGGTCAATTTGCCGACGATGACCAACTTTCGCAAACGCGGCGAAGGCAATCTTGAGCGGACCTTGCCCGAACTCGGCCACACGCTGCTCGATCCAACGGCCACCCCCGAAGTCCGCCGCGATGCCAGCGCCACCTTTAATCGCCGCCTTGTGCAGTGCCTGGTGATGTTCGTGTTGCCATTCCTGTCGGTCGCCCTCGGTGTGCCGCCGAAACGCTCCACCTCGGCGCTAGGCGTGTTCATCGCCATCATCATGCTGGTTACCTTTCACAAGCTGACCGAATATGGCGAGCGCATGGGCAGCCTGGGCCGCATCGATCCGATGCTGGCGCAATGGGTGCCGTTCCTCGGCTTCATCGCATTGTCGCTGTGGCTCTACCGCGTTCTTGCCTATGTACCGGGCGGTCAACCGATCGGCGCGCTCGATCGCTGGTCGGGCAAGATCGGCGCCGTGCTGTCCGGCCTTGTCGGCAAGATCGTCCGCCGCGAAAGCTATCGCGACGACGCGCTATCGGCGGGCTGATGGCGCTTTTTCCGTCCCGCACCATCGCTTGGTACACCGCCCGGATGTTCATCATCCGCGCTGCCGCATTTCTGATCGGGCTGATCATCATCCTCGAATCGCTTGATCTTCTGGGCGAGTCGGGCAAAATTCTCGCCGCCGCCGGCAACGGTGAAGGCGAGTTATGGACCTATGTCTCGCTGCGCATCCCGCAGCTGATTCAGCTATTCCTGCCGTTTTCTGTCCTGCTCGCGACACTGATAACCCTGGCGACGCTCAACCAGAACAGCGAGGTCGTCATCTTCAAAGCCGCTGGGCTTTCGGCGCACCACATCCTGGCACCTTTGCTCGTCACGGCGTTCGGCATCGCGGTCGCCAACTTCGCCTTCAACGAGATCGTCACGACACGCGCCACGCGGACTCTCAAGGTCTGGCAAGAAAACGACTATGCCCGGGTGCCACCCGAAAAGCTGTTGACCACCGAAAGCTGGGTGCGCGGCGGCAATGATCTGTTCCACGCCGAAATCGTGCGCGGGGTGGGCGCCAACACCGTGCTGTCGGGCGTTACCATCTATGACCGGCAGGATGACCGGCTGGAGCGGGTCGTCATGGCCGACAGCGCGCGGCCCGTTGCCTCCGGCTGGGCGCTGCGCAATGTCCAAAGCTTCGATGTCACCGGCGGCCGCCGCACCGCCCAACCGGAGATGGTCTTCATCAGCAACGTCGTGCCGCGCCAGTTCACCACCGCCTCGATCAACCCGGCCTATGTGCCGCTGTGGGAACTGTGGCCGCAGATTGCTGAACAACGCGCCGCCGGCAAACCCGTTGATCCGCTCGTCGCCGCCGCCTGGCACAAGATTTCCGGGCCGCTCTCCACCGTATTGATGCCGCTGCTCGGCGCCGTCGCCGCCTTTGG
>JAYUUE010000014.1:0-2207 GCA_043754785.1 Polymorphobacter sp.
TTTTCCACCCCGAACTCATGCGCAGCCTTGATGATATTCGCCTCGATCATCAGGTTTTCGTACAGAAAGTCGGCGGGGTAGCTGTCATTGGCGTGGATGCCGCCGACCTTGGCCGCTGCCACCACGACCACATCGGGTCGCGCCTTGGCCATCCAGCGTTCGACGTCATTCTGGCGGACCAGGTCGGCGTCTGCGCGCTCGGCTTTGACCAGCGTGCAGCCTTCGCCCGCCAGCCGACGGACAATTGCCGATCCGACCATGCCGCGATGGCCGGCGACCCAGATTCTTTTGCCCGCCAGTGCGAACATGTCAGGCGGCATGGGCGCCATGGCTGCGATTTTCGCGCGCGACGCTGGCCAAATCCTCGCGGATCATTTCCTCGACCAGCGCTGCGAACCCGGTCTTGTGAGTCCAGCCAAGGCGGGTGCGCGCCTTGGTCGGATCGCCCAGAAGAGTTTCGACCTCAGTGGGGCGGAAATAGCGCGGGTCGATACGCACCAGAACCGCACCGGTTTTCGCATCGACCCCGGTTTCCTCCACGCCGCTGCCGCGCCATTCGATGATGCGGTCGGTCAGCGCAAACGCCATTTCCACAAACTCGCGTACCGAATGCATCTCGCCTGTTGCCAGCACCCAATCTTCGGCGGTGTCATGCTGGAGAATGCGCCACATGCCTTCGACATAGTCACGCGCATGGCCCCAATCGCGCATCGAATCGATGTTGCCCAGATACAATGTGTCCTGCAGACCGTGATGCATCGCGGCGACGGCGCGAGTTACCTTGCGGGTGACAAACGTCTCGCCGCGCAGCGGGCTTTCATGGTTGAAAAGGATGCCGTTGGTCGCAAACATGCCATAGGCTTCGCGGTAATTGACCGTGATCCAATAAGCATACAGCTTTGCTGCGGCATAGGGACTGCGCGGATAAAACGGCGTGGTCTCGCGCTGCGGCGTTTCCTGCACCAGACCGTAGAGTTCCGACGTCGATGCCTGATAAAAGCGGGTGGTCTGTTCCAGCCCGAGAATGCGCATCGCCTCGAGCAGTCGCAGCGTGCCGATGCCATCGGCATTGGCGGTATATTCGGGGGTTTCGAAACTGACCTGGACATGGCTCTGCGCCGCGAGATTGTAGATTTCGTCGGGTTTGATTTCTTGGACAAGGCGTATCAGGTTCGTGCTGTCAGTCAGATCGCCGTAATGCATGGAAAATCGCGCATCGGCTTCGTGTGGATCCTGATATAAATGATCGACGCGTCCCGTATTGAACGAAGAAGACCGGCGTTTCAGACCATGCACGTCATAGCCCTTGGCGAGCAGAAGTTCGGCCAGATAGGCGCCGTCCTGTCCGGTGACGCCCGTAATTAATGCGGTCTTGCGGGACAAATTGAAATGCTCCGGTATTGGGGAAGGGACTGCAGCGAAAGCTGCGTTTAGGCGAGGGCACCCCGGGTCGCAAGGGGCGGGCCGCCATCCAGCGGCGGGACAGTGCGGCCAAGACGCGGGGCAATCGCCAGCGGACCGCGCGCCACAAGCACATAGATCAAACCGACGGCGAGCAAAGGCGGCCAGTTATAGGGCGTGCAATGCGCCAGCATATCGCCCTGGACAAAGACGAAGAGCATGATGGCGAACTGGGCTGTCGGCGTCAGCTTGCCCCGGACCACCAACGCGCTGATCAGCGCCAGCGGGACCAGCACTGTTGCGCCGACGTAAAGGCAACCGCCGAACAGCCCGAGATCGTAAAAGGCCTGCAAATAAGCGTTGTGCTGATAGGTGAGCAAATTGCCGTGCTCGTAAGGCAGTGCCATCACGCCGCGTCCCCATACCGACATCCTGGCCCAGCTTTCTGCGGCATAGGTGCCCCGGATGGCGGTGGATTCATCGACCCTGCCGGCGCTGCCATTGAGGAGAGCCAACGCGCCAACGATCCGCATCAGCGAGCGGCCCGATATTTCGGTGATCGTCTTGACGCCCAGAACCGCGATCGCGGCAGTGGGCGCCGCGATGAAGCCGCCGACCAGCACCAACCAGAACCCCGACGGCTTGCCATTCGCAGCGGACCCATGACCTTGCCGCCGGCGCAAGATCAGAAAAAAGCCCGGGATGAGGACGAGCAACATGCCGAAAACGCTGCGCGTGCTCGACAACAGCACGGCAGCCAGTCCGGCCAACCAGACAATGCCGCAAAACACGCCCCAAAACATCGA
>JAYUUE010000015.1:0-2207 GCA_043754785.1 Polymorphobacter sp.
TGGAAAGCGACCATTCGCTGTCGGTGCCGGCAGCGTTGCTGGGGCCTGGCGATCACTATGCGCTCGAAGTATCCGGCGATTCGATGATCGATGCTGGAATCTTCGATGGCGATTATGCTTTGATCCGTCGCTGCGACGATGCCCACGATGGCGACATCATTGTGGCGCTGATCGACGATGCCGAGGCAACGCTCAAATATCTGCGCCGCGAAAAAGGCGTTATCCGGCTTGATCCCGCCAATTCCGCTTTTGAATCCCAGCGCTACCCGGCCAATCGCGTCCGGGTGCAGGGTAAACTTGCCGGGCTGCTGCGCCGCTACCACTGATATTGCTTGCCGGGCACCGGGCGTGCCTTTTAGATTTGCTGAAAACGGCATTCGGGAGCAGTTGTGGTAGTAAAATTCTCGGCAAAGTCCTTTGGCGTTCTGCTTATGGCTGCACCGCTCATCGCAGCGACTCCTGATCGCCGCGACACCGATACCAGCATCTGGTGGGATATTATCAGCACCCTCTCGAGCGATGCGATGCGCGGTCGCGATACTGGCTCCGCCGAACATCGACGTGCCGCAGCGTATGTCGCCGATGGGTTCAAAGCCGCGGGATTGAAGCCGCTTGGCGATTTCGGCGGCTTTCTGCAAAGCGTTCCGCTGCACGAAGTGCGGGTCGAGACAACCGGCACCAGTTTTGAGATCGTTCAACCAAACGGCGCGTCCAAGCCGCTGCGGTTTCTACAACATGTCTCCATTCGCGCCGCCAATGGGTTGCCGGCGAAGCTCGATGCAGCGATGGCGTTTCGCGGCTATTGCGGCAAAGATGATTTCGGTAGTGATGTTGTTGGCAAGGTCGTTGTCTGCTTCGGCGGCCGGCGAAAGGGAATGGTTGGAGCCGACGAACGTCTTGCCGCCGCCACTGCCGCCAACGCCGCCGGGGTGCTCGTCATCGATGATGTCGGCTTCACTGTCGAGCCGCCGCAATGGCCGGCAGCCTATGCGCGCAGCATCGCCTTGCGAGGCAGCGAGGTGCCCGCTGCGCCCACGCTGGCGATCATGCGCCTCAGCCCGAAAGCGTTGCCGATCGTGTTGGCGCGGTCAAACCATGATGCGGCAACGCTGCTGTTGGCTGGCGTCGCCGCAAAGCCACTAAGAAACTTTGATATCCCAAACCGCTTTCGGGCCTCATTCATCGTCTCAGAACGTGATTTCACCAGTGAGAATATCATTGCCTTGCTGCCCGGCACCGATCCGACCCTCGGGAAGCAGGCTGTCGTCGTCGACGCACACATCGATGGTTATGGCATAGGCGCCCCGGTCAACGGCGATGCCATTTACAATGGCACCTTTGACGATGCCGCCTATGTCGCCAGCCTCGTTCGACTGGCACAGACACGGCATGGCGAGGGATTTCGCCGCCCTGTGATCTTTGCAGTGTTCACCGGCGAGGAAAAGGGCCTGCTCGGCTCAAGCTGGTTCACCGCCCACCCGCCGCGTCCGATAACCGAAATGGCAGCAAACATCACTCTCGACGCAATTCGCCCGCTGTTTCCATTCAAGATACTGACGCTTGTCGGTTCCGACAGGAGCAGCCTGAAAACCAATGTTGAGCGCGTCGCCGGCGCCATGGGCATTGCCGTTCGGCCGGATCTGGAGCCGGAACGCGGCATGATCCGCCGCACCGATGCGTCGTCGTTTCTGGGCACAGGCGTGCCAGCTGTCGCCTTCATGTTCGGCTATGATCCCGGCAGCAAGGCGGAGGCAAAGTTCCGCAACTGGTACCGCACCCGCTACCACAAACCCCAGGACGACATCGGCCAGCCTATCGATTTCAAGGCTGCTGCAGATTTCAACCGGTTTTTCTATGCCCTGACCGAAGATATTGCCAACGCCGACGAACGTCCGCTGCTTTTGCAAAAACCCTGACCACACGCCTTAAGCGGGCTAGTGTGGCCGCCATGGATGATCACCAAGGAGATCATTGGTCGCTTCTATTCGGCCGTCATCAAGCCAGATCGCCACGGCGCCGCTGTCCGCTAGCCGCAGTTTATCGAACGTCCGCCAGCGCGGCACGCACCATTTCGGCATCCGCCTGGCGGAAATCACGATATCGGCGGCCACGCATGCTGCTTCGAACTGCGGCCTGTCGACATAATCCTTTGAAAGCGTTGCCAGCAGTTGCCACGTCCGCCCACCGCGCTTGACTAGCGCAACACA
>JAYUUE010000016.1:0-6483 GCA_043754785.1 Polymorphobacter sp.
CCGCCCTGCGCGCCGCGATCTTCGGCACCATCGAAAGCGGCTGGCAATGCACCCGTGGTACGCTGTTGTCGCTGACCGGCCAGACCGAATTGCTTGACCGCCAGCCGGTGCTCGCCCGATCGGTGCGGATGCGCCTGCCCTATATCGACCCCTTGAACGAACTCCAGATCGACCTCATCCGCCGCCGCCGCGCCGGCGAGGACGATCCGCGCATCGCCGAAGGCATCCATTTGACCATCAACGGCATTGCGGCGGGCCTGCGCAACAGTGGTTGAGGCGCGCCTTGCAAAGCTGCGCACCATCATCGAGGGGCTGCGCGCCAAGACGCCGGCGAATGGCTGCACCGAGGCCGAAGCGCTGCTCGCCGCTGCCAAGGTCGCCGAACTCATCGATCGCTACGACCTTTCCCGCAGCGAACTCGAAATCCGCACCGCGCAATGCGAACGCCGGATTTACGAAGATACCCGCAACAAGCGCGTCCCCATCGGCGACTGCATCGGCGCCATCGCCGATTTCTGCAACTGCCGCGTCTGGCGGGAAAAAGCCGCGGGCAAATCATTGTGCTTCGTATTTTTCGGCTTACCAGCCGATATCGATGCTGCTTATTATCTCACGGAATTCATTGATCAAACCGTCCGAGCCGAGCGCAGCCGCTTCAAGATTTCGCCGGCCTACCAGGATTTCCGTCACGCCGAACGCCACTTGGCCAACGCCTCGTTCGCCCTTGGCATGATGGCCTCGATCGCCGACAAGCTGATGGCGATGCAGGCGACACGCAGCGCTCGCACCGGACGTAACCTGGTTGTCCGCAAAGCCGCCGTCGTCGATGCCGAACTCGCAGCCCTTGGCGTGACGTTGCGCGCAGCGAACACCGCCCCGCGCCCGATCGCGCCCGACGCCTACGAAGCCGGCGAGGCCGCCGGCACCGCCGCATCCATCGCCGGACGGCGAGCGCCCTGAATTTCACGCATTTTCATTGACTTGCGCCAGCTTTCGCCAGCGACATCTTCAGAATTCACGATATCAAAGAACCACGCAGGGCAGTCTGGTAACCAGTCTGGTTCGTGTAGGACAGCAGAAATTGACTGCCTTCGCTTAAAAATATTTCGGGCATGAATTCGAACCGCCATGTCCGCCAATCTGCCCTTTCCCCACCCGATCGCCTACGCCGCCGCCGCCAATTCCGTCGCCTGATTGATCGCCCGCTTGGCATCGAGCTCCATCGCTTCACACGCGCCGCCGATGAGGGTCGCCGTCACCCCCAGCGCCACCAGCTCGTCATACAGCCCCCGCAGCGGCACCTGCCCCGCACAGACGATCACTGTGTCCACCGCATAAACCCGCGGCTCGCCGTTCAGCAGCACGTGCAAGCCGTCATCGTCGATCCGGAGATACTCCACGCCCCCCACCATCGCCACGCCGCGCCGTTGCAGGGTCAGCTTGTGGGTCCACCCCGTTGTCTTGCCCAGTCCCTTGCCCGGCGCCCCGGCCTTGCGCTGGAACAGTGTCACCTGGCGGCTCGATTTCGCCACTTCGGGGACCACGCCCGTCACCCCGCCGCGCGGATGATTGGTGAAATCGATGCCCCACTCCTTGGCGAAAACATCGATATCGACGGCCGCCGAAGTCCCTGCATGGGTAATCAATTCCGCCACATCGAAGCCGATGCCGCCGGCCCCCAAAATCGCCACCCGCTCGCCCACGGCCACCCGTCCGGTAATGACATCGACATAGCTTACCGCCTTGGGGTGATCGATCCCGGCAATCTCGGGCACACGCGGCGCGATGCCCGTGGCGACGATCACCTCGTCGAACCCTCGCAAATCTGCGGCCGCCACGCGGTTATTCAACCGCAAATCGATCCCCAGCTTGGCGATCATCCGCGCATAATAGCGCAGTGCCTCGGTGAACTCCTCCTTGCCCGGAATCCGCCTGGCGAGGTTGAACTGCCCGCCGATTTCGGCCGCGCTATCGTACAGCGTCACCGCGTGCCCGCGCTCCGCCGCCGTCACCGCATAGGCCAACCCGGCAGGCCCCGCCCCCACCACCGCCAGCCGCTTCGGCGCCGTCGTCGGTAGCACGATTAGCTCGGTTTCGCGGCAGGCACGCGGGTTGACGAGGCAGCTCGTCAGCCTGCCGGTGAAAGTATGGTCAAGGCACGCCTGGTTGCAGGCGATGCAGGTGTTGATCTCATCCTCGCGCCCCTCCCAGGCCTTTTGCACCAGAAACGGGTCGGCGAGCATGGGCCGCGCCATCGACACCAAGTCGGCATCGCCGCGCGCCAGCACGGCTTCGGCCACATCGGGCATGTTGATGCGGTTGCTGGTGATCAGCGGAATGGTGAGATGTTTGCGCAGCCGCCCCGTCACCGACGCAAACGCCGCGCGCGGCACCATTGTCGCAATCGTCGGCACCTGCGCCTCGTGCCAGCAGAAATGCGTGCTCATGATGGTGGCGCCCGCCGCCTCCACTGCCTTGGCCAGCGTCACCACCTCTTCCCACGCCATGCCGCCATCGAGCATGTCCATCGCGGCGATGCGGAAAATCACGATGAAATCCGGCCCTACCGCTTCGCGCACCCGGCGGATGACCTCGACCGGAAAGCGCATGCGGTTTTCAAAGCTGCCGCCCCATTGGTCGGTGCGCCGGTTGGTCTTTTCGACGAGGAATGTCGACAGCAGATAGCCCGCCGAGCCGATGACTTCGACGCCATCATAGCTCGCCAGCTTCGCCATCGCGGCGCAATTGGCGAAATCCCCCAGCTGTTTCTCGATGCCGTCTTCATCGAGCTCATTCGGCACGAACCGCCCGATCCGCGACTGCACCGCCGATGGCGCCACCGCCTGCGGTGTCCCCGCCAGCGGCCCGGTATGCAAAATCTGCATGCAGATTTTCACATCGGGGTCCGCTGCATGAACTGCCTCTGTAACAATCCGGTGGTCCGCCGCCTCCTCGGGTGTCGACAATTTGGTGCCGCCGCCGCCTTCATGGTTGGGGAAAATCCCGCCGGTGATGATCATCCCCACACCGCCGCGCGCCCGCTCGGCATAATAGGCGGCCTGCCGCACAAAGCCGCCCTCGGCCTCCTCCAGCCCGGTATGCATCGATCCCATCAGGATGCGGTTCTTCAGCCGGGTGAACCCGAGATCGAGCGGCTGAAACACGTGCGGATAACGGCTCTGTCCAATCATAAATATCCCTAACGCCCTGTATAAACCGGCGGCCGCTTCTCAAGAAACGCCCGCATCCCCTCGGCAAAATCGCTGCTGCCGGCACACATGACCTGGTTGCGATTCTCGATCGCCATTGCCGCCTCCAGGCTCGGCGCGTCGATCGCCATGGCCAGGCCCTCTTTCGTCATCCGCAGCCCCATCGGCGACGTGCCAAGCATCTCGTCAACCAGCGCCTGCCCCGCCGCCTCCAGCCCGTCATCGGGCACCACTTGCGACACCAGCCCGGTCGCCAGCGCGCGCGGCGCGTGGATGAAGCGCCCGGTCAGCATCAGCTCCGCCGCCAGCGACGCACCGACCAGCCGCGGCAGGAAATAGCTCACCCCCATGTCGCACGAGCTCAAGCCGATGCGGATGAAGGCGGCATTCATCCGCGCGCTTTCACCGGCAATGCGAATGTCCGATGCCAGCGCGAACGCCAGCCCGCCGCCGCACGCCGGCCCGTGGATCAGCGCGACAATCGGCTGCGGGCAGCGCCGCATCTTGATGTAGACATCGGCCAGATAGCCCTGAAAGCCGAAGCCGCCACCAAACGGCACCGCGCCGGCATCGGTGCGCCCGGTGTCGCGGATATCCAGCCCCGCGCAAAACACCCGCCCCGCCCCACGCATCACCACGATCCGCACGCTGGCATCATTATACAGACGCCCGAAATAATCGTTCAGCTCATGCACCATCGCCAGGGAAATACTGTTCATCGCCGCAGGGCGGTTCAGCGTCAGCCAGTCGGTCGTCCCGCGCTTTTCAACGCTGATCGTCGTGTAATCCATCATTTGGAACTCTGGCCGTCGTCGATCTTGATCACCGTGCCGGTCACGAAATCCGAAGCCGGCGACACCAGATACAACAGGGTGCTGTCCATCTGCGCCGGATCGCCCAAGCGCTTGCGCCGGAAATGCGGCGCTATATCGCCCATCCGCGCCAGCATGCCATCCATCATTTCCGAATCGAACGCCCCCGGCGCGATGCCGTTGACGTTGATATGGTGCTTCGCCCATTCGGTCGACAGCGCCTCGGTCATCCGCACCACCGCGCCCTTACTCGTCGCATACAGCGCGGCGCCATTGCCGCCGTAATCATAGGCCGCCATCGACGCGATGTTGACGATCCGCCCCGGCCTTTCCAGTTCGATCAACCGCCGCGCGACCTCGCAGCACAGGATAAAGGGCGCCCGCACATTCACATCGAGCACTCGGTCGATCAACTCGACCGACATCTTCACCGCGCGTTGCGCATCAGGGATTCCGGCATTGTTGACCAGGATCGTCACCGGCCCCATCGCTGCCTCGACTACGGGGACAATCGCCGTCAGTTGCGCCGCATCGCTGACGTCGAGCCCGAACGCCTGCGCCGTGCCGCCTGCCGCTACGATCTCGGCGACCAGCGCGTCGAGCCTTTCCGTCCGCCGCGCTGTCACCGCAACATGTGCGCCCGCCGCCGCCAGCACCTTGGCGAAGCGCCACCCCAACCCCGCCGATGCGCCGGTGACCAGCGCCACCTGCCCGGTCAGATCGACAGAAAAGTTCGGCAATGGATAGGTCATGACAGTCCCCAGGCTATCGGCGACCATCGCCACGAAACGCCGTTCGCGCCTACTGGCGCAACTGGCAGTCAGCGATCGCCGCGACCATCCGCCATCACACCGTGAAACACCACCGAACACAGGACCGCCCACAGCCCGCCGACACACCAGCCAGCCACCACGTCGCTGGGCCAGTGCACGCCCAGATAGACGCGCGAGGCGCCGACAACCAGGCTGAGCAAAATCGCGGCGGCCTGAATGTAAATCCGCACCGCCCGCGCCGGTTGGGTCCGCGCCACCAGCGTCGCCAGCGTCAGGAACACGATCGCGGAGTTCATCGCATGGCCGCTGGGGAAGCTGGTGTAGCTGACCTCGACAAGATGCGGCACGATCGTCGGTCGCGGCCGCAGGAACAGCGTCTTGAGCAGCGACGCCAGGATCGCCCCGACCGAAATTGCCACCACCATGAACAGCGCGGTCCTGAGATTGCGCGCCGCGGTCAACCCGCCAGCCGCCAGCACGGTGACCAGCGTCAGCCCGGTAACGCCGCCGATCGCCGTAATATCGCGCATTGTCGGCAACAGCCAGGCCGGCCCCACCGGCTGCGCCAGATTGCCTGCGGTCCGCAATGCCAGCATGATGCGCGTGTCGATGGCAAAAGCTTCCCCTTCAAGCACTTCGGACGCCAGCCTGCCGGCGACTAACACCAAAAGTGCAGCGAGCACGAAGATTACGATCAACTTGCGGTCACTCGCCAACGCCCTGAATCTTTTCAGCGCCATTGCCATGCTGTCCCTGCCGTCAAATCAATGCCCTCCACCCATCACCGTCCGCGCCTTCACGCCAGCTTCGTACGCTTCGGCGGCCGGTGCCGCGCCGCCATCGCCAGCACGACCGCCGGATCGGCTGCGGTGAAACTGTGACCGCTAGTCAAATCGCCAAGCTGATCCCAATCGAGCGGCACGGCAACCCCCGCGCCATCGCGCGCCCGCACCGAATACGGCATGACGGCGGTGGCGCCGCGCTGGTTGCGCAACCAGTCGATGAAAATCCGCCCCTTGCGCTTGGCCTTGCTCATTACCGCAGTGAAATCGCCCGGATGCTCGTCTGCCAGCGCCTCGGCAAACCCCCGCGCAAACGCCTTGACCGCCGGCCATTCGGGACCGGGCACCAACGGCGCGATGACATGCACCCCCTTGCCGCCGGTGACCATCGGAAACGACGCCAGCCCCGCAATCTTCAGCCGGTCGCGCACCAGCACCGCCGCCGCCTTGACGGCGTCGAAGCCCAGCGCTTCATCGGGATCGAGATCGAATACCAGCCGGTCGGGCCGCTCGAGATCGGCGACGCGCGACCCCCAGCCGTGGAATTCGATCGTCCCCATCTGGACGCAGGCAACCAGCCCGGCGGCATCTCCGACGTAGAGATAATCCTCCTGTTTGCCGCCGGTTTCGGTAATCGGCACATGGCGAACGTGCTCCGGGAACATGCCGCTGTCGTGCTTTTGGAAAAAACATGCCTTGCCGCGGCCTTGCGGACACCGAACCAGGCTGATCGGCCGGCCACCCATTTCCACCAGCATGGCATCGGCGAGCAGCGCATAATATTCGGCGAGCGCCTGCTTGGTCAGACCGAGGTCGGGAAACACGACGCGCTCGGGCGAACTGATGACAATGCCAGTTTTGACCAGAACTTCGGCGGCGCTTGCGGTTTTGGTTTTGGCTTTGGCCG
>JAYUUE010000017.1:0-2203 GCA_043754785.1 Polymorphobacter sp.
GTCAAGCGCGGCAAGCGGGTGATGCAAATGGCGTAGCGATCAACGCGGGCCGTCGCGTCCGGTGTTGGTGCCTTGCCCGACCGGCCCGGCGGAGCCGGCGCCGACCTGGCCGATATTGCCGAACAATTCCTGCAACAGCCCGGTATCGCGGCCCAGGGTCGGTGTCTTGTCGCCACTGGGGTTGATCTTGGCGACTTGCTCCATGCCGCGCCGCTCGACTTTTTCGACATTGCCGGCGGCATCGAAGCTGACGACGAGGATCGACTGGCTCAACACCTTGGGTTGGGCGAAGGCATATTGGCCGGTGATGCGGGTGATATAATACCATTCCTTGCTGTCGAACTGCGACGAAAACGTCGGCCGGCCAAGGGTTTTCGTCACCGAATCACGATTGTCGACGCCGGGCTGGATCGACGTCAGCAGCGTCTCATCGACCAGATAGCCCTGGTTCTGGCGAATTCGCGTGCACCCGCTGGCGGCGAGCGTCACCAGAACAAGGCCGAAAACAACCGCTTTACGCATCACACTCTCCAGATTGCCGCAGACAGTTGCGCAGCAGCCGCAAGCGCTCAATATGCGAAATCCCGCCCGCATCCAAGCGGCGATGATAGGCAGGCGATTCGAATGACCATCCTTTCCACCCTCAAGCGCGCGCTTGCCGGCGCCAATCTCGCCGTCCTGCCGGGCCAGGCGCTGTACAATGCCGTCGTCGAGACGGCGCGGCGACCGGGCTGGTATCTGGCCGGCGAGGTTCCCGACACGATGGACGGCCGCTTCGACATGGTGGCGCTGCTGCTGTCGCTGGTGCTGATCCGGCTGGAGGCCGAGCCCGGTGACGCCTCGAAACAGCTGTCGGCCGACCTCGCCGATCGTTTCATCGCCGACATGGACGGATCGCTGCGCCAGGAAGGCATCGGCGATCAGGTCGTCGGAAAGCATATCGGCCGCATGATGGCGGCCTTGGGCGGGCGCCTTGGCGCCTATCGCGATGCGGGCGCCGATGATGCGGCCTTGGCCACTGCACTGCGCCGCAACCTGTGGCGCGGCGAATCGGTCAGCGATGACGCAGTGGCATGGGTCGTCACCGAAAGCCGGCGCATCGCTGCCACTCTAGCCGCCGCATCCTATGCCGCCATTGCCGCCGGCAGCCTGCAATGACGCCCGACACGCCGCTCGAATTTTCGCGTCCGTTCCGCGCTCACGATGTCGGCACCCACACCCGCCAGCAGATGATCGAAGCCGATGCGCTGGAACGCTTTGCGCTCGCCGACCGGTTCTTCCTGCTCGATCTGGATCGCCTCACAGCCGCGCTCGAACTGCGCCGCGAGGCCGGCGGCATCCGCGTCACCGGGCAGATCCATGCCAGCGGCAACCAACCCTGCGTGACCAGCGCCGAGCCGGTGCCGTTCCTGATCACCGAGCCGCTGTCGCTGCTGCTTGTCGCCCACACCGCCGAAGCGGGCGAGTTCGAACTGGCGGACGCCGATCTCGATTCGGAGCCACTGGTCGGCGACATCATCGACATGGGGGAAATCGCCGCGCAGGCGCTCGGCCTGGCGCTCGACCCTTACCCGCGCAAAAAGGGCGCCCGCGTCCCCGGCGTGATGACCGAGGACGAAGCCCGGCTGGCAAGCAGCCCGTTCGCTGCCCTGAAAAAACCCTAGGCCGGCGCCAGCACTGGCCTTGGGCGCTGCCGCCGCTGTATCGCCCCCACCCACCCCGAAACCGGCGACCAAGCGTCGCGCAGCGCCAGCGGCGCAATGCTTTTTTGCCGCGCCTCACGGTCAGCGGCTAGGATGCCATCAGCGCCGCCTCCGGCGCGTCGGCATCCCATTTCGCCACCACCGCCGTCGCCACGGCATTGCCGATGACGTTGGTCGCACTGCGCCCCATGTCGAGGAAGTGATCGACCGCCAGCACCAGCAGCAACCCTGCCTCCGGAATGTTGAAATAGGGCAGTGTCGCCGCGATGACGACCAGCGAGGCGCGTGGCACCCCGGCAATGCCCTTCGACGTGATCATCAAAAGTCCGAGCATGGCAAACTCCTGCCCCAGCGTCAGATCGATGCCATAGGCCTGGGCGATGAAGATGCTGGCAAAGGCGCAATACATCATCGAACCGTCGAGGTTGAAGCTGTAGCCCAGCGGCAAAACGAAACTGGCGATGCGGTTGGGGATGCCGAAACGCTCGAGCGCCTCAAGC
>JAYUUE010000018.1:0-6445 GCA_043754785.1 Polymorphobacter sp.
ACCGCCGTGCCCAGCGCTTGGCGCATTTCAGCGCCGGCCCCCGAGGCAATGACCAGCGGTACGACGCCCAGGATAAAGGCAAAGCTGGTCATCAGGATCGGCCGCAAGCGGGTGCGCGCCGCCTCCTCGGCGGCGGCGTGGCGTTCAAGGCCGCGTTCTTCGGCCTGTTTGGCGAATTCGACGATCAGAATGGCGTTTTTCGCCGCCAGGCCGACGAGCACCACGAGGCCGATTTGCGTCAGGATATTATTGTCGAAGCCGCGCAGGTTGACGCCGAGAATGGCCGCGAGCAGGCACATCGGCACGATCATGATTACCGCCAGCGGCAGCACCAGCGATTCATATTGCGCCGCGAGCAGCAGATAGACGAACACCACCGCCAGCGCGAAGACGATGGCCGCCGTGTTGCCGGCGGTTTTCTGCTGGTAAGCAAGTTCGGTCCATTCATAGCCAAAGCCTTCAGGCAGATGCTGCGCCGCGAGCTTTTCCATGGCGCCGAGCGCCTCGCCCGACGATGTGCCCGGTTTGGTATCGCCTTGCAGTTCGGCGGTCGGGAACAGATTGTGTCGGACGACACGATAGGGCCCGCTGGCGTCCTTGAGAGTGACCACCGAGCCAAGCGGCACCATGGCGCCCGACGCAGATCGCGTGCGTAGCGCCAGAATATCGGACGGTTCATTGCGCGCGCCGGCATCGGCTTGGGCGGTGACGCGATAGGTGCGACCGAACAAATCGAAATCGTTGACATAGCTTGACCCGAGATAGGTTTGCAGGGTCGCGAAGATATCGACCGGGTTGACGCCCAGCTGCTGCGCCTTGTCGCGATCGATATCGGCGAATATCCGCGGCGTGCCGGTATTGAACAAAGTGAACACCGACGTCAGCCCCGGCGTCTGGTTCGCCGCCATCATCATCTCGAAAGTCGCTGCCTCCAGCGCCGGATAGCCTTTGCCGGCGCGATCCTCGATCATCATCTTGTAGCCGCCGCCGGTGCCGATACCGCGCACGGGTGGCGGCGCGATGACCAGCATATTGGCCTCGGTGACCGATCCCAGATTCTTGCGCAGGTCGCCGAGAATGCTCGCGCCGGTCTGGCCATGATCGCTGCGATCGGCGAAATCGTCCATCTGGATGAACATCGTGCCGCTGTTCGGCGCGTTGGAGAAACTGGCGCCATCGAGACCGGCAATCGCCACAACCAGTTTGACGCCCTTCGTCGCCCGCGCGATCTCAACGGCGCGTTTTACCGCAGCGTCGGTGCGATCGAGCGACGTCCCCGGCGGCAATTGCGCCACGCCGATCAGATAACCCTGGTCCCGCGCGGGGATGAAGCCCACAGGCGTCGCGGCAAAGCGCCAGCCGGCGACGCCGAGCAGGATGACATAGACCACCAGAACGACCGCCACGCCGCGGATGGCGCGCGCCGTCAGCCGGCCATAGCGCACCGCCAGCGAATCGAAGCCGCGGTTGAAGGCATTTGCTGCGTTTTGCGGCAAGCGCCGCCAGCCGGTCTCTTGCATGTCCGGCTGCGGCTTGAGCAGCAGCGCCGCCAGCGCCGGCGACAGGGTGAGCAAAACCAGGCACGAGATCAGCGTCGCTGCCGAAATGGTCAGCGCGAACTGTTTGTAGAATTGCCCCGAAATGCCGCTGATGAACGCGATTGGCACGAACACCGCGCACAAGGTCAGCGCGATGGCGACGAGGGCGCCGCCGACCTCGTCCATGGTGCGATACGCGGCGTCACGCGGGCTGTGGCCGAGTTTCAACTCGCGTTCGACGTTTTCCACAACGACGATGGCGTCATCGACAACGATGCCGATCGCGAGCACCAGCCCGAACAGCGCCAGGTTGTTGAGGCTGTAGCCGAAGCCCGCCATGACGGCGAAGGTGCCGATCAACGACACCGGGATGGCCAGCACCGGGATCAGCGCGGCTTGCCAGCTTTGCAGGAAGATCAGCACCACCAGCACAACGAGCGCCACTGCCTCGAACAAGGTCCGCTAAGGGTTAGCCCAAGTTGCGCTGCAACGTCCACGACAGAGGCGACGGCGGGTGACCCCGAAATGCCCTCCCAGCGATTAAGTTTTGCGCTTGGCAAGCGAGTTGCCGTCGCCCATGCAGCGCCGATGCAGTTTGCCATGCCCCGCCGCGAGTTCGCCGTGCTGTTCGCGGTGCTGTTGACCGTGGCCGCCGGCAATACCGCGCTGCAAACTGTGCTGCCCGCCATCGCGCGGGTTATCCACATCCCCGACATGCTGGTGGCGATCATCTTTTCGTTTTCGGCGCTGCTGTGGACGTTCACCGCGCCTTATTGGGCGCGCCAGTCCGACATTCGTGGTCGCCGCCGGCTGATGGAAGTGGGGATCATCGGCTTTGGCGTTTCGATGCTGGGCTGCGGCATTGTCATCTTCGCCGGCTTGCAGGGTTTGCTGGTGCCGCTGGCGACATTTGTGCTGTTCGCATCCCTTCGGTCATTGTTCGGGATCTTCGGCTCGGCGTCGAACCCCGCGGCGCAGGCCTATGTCGCGGCGCGAACGTCGGAGGCCGAGCGCACCAACGCCCTGTCCACACTGTCTTCGGCGTTCGGGCTGGGCACCATTTTGGGGCCGGCGATTGCGCCCTTGTTCATCATCGGTATTGCTGGCCTGGCGGGGCCGCTATTTGCCTTTGCCGCCATCGCCATTGTCGTTTTGATCGCTGTCCGCCGGTATTTGCCCGATGATGATCCGACACACTTCCCCGGCACCATCGGTGCCGCCGCCGATGCCGCCGCCAACCGCGGCGTTGCCCATGGCGCCCCGGCGAGCGAGCCGACGATCACCGGCGGCGCCACTGGCGGCAGCCTGCAAGCCGCCGCCGCCGGCCGCGCGCCGCGCCTGTCATGGCGTGACCCGCGCATCCTGCCATTCATGATCTTCGGCTTTTGTTCGGGGTCAATCCAGGCCGCGACCGGCCAGGCCATGGGTTTTCTCGTCATCGACAAGGTCGGCGGCACCCCGGTTCAGGCGCAGCAGGAAATCGCCATCATCTTCATGGCGGGTGCCGGGGCGACGCTGCTGGTGCAATGGGGCCTTATCCCGATGTTCCGGCTGGCGCCGCCGGCCTTGATGCGCTGGGGCACCTTGATTGCCGCCATCGGCACGGCCGGCGTTGCACTGGCGCCGGATTTTCATGCGCTTGTCACGGCGTTTGCCCTGTCGTCGATGGGCTATGGCTTTGCCCGGCCAGGGTTCACCGCCGGCGCCAGCCTGGCGGTTGGCCGGACCGAGCAGGGCGGCGTTGCCGGCGCTGTCACCTCGGTCAACGGTTCATGCTTCGTGCTCGCGCCGGCCATCGGCATCGGCCTGTATCAACTGGGGGCCACCCTGCCCTATATGCTCGGCAGCGCGGCGCTGGTGGCGCTGTTCATTTTCTGCTCGGGCAACCGGGCGCTGCGGACCCCGCCGATGTTGCACGACGATGCATGATCTAACGATATTGCCCTACCATGACGACCGAGCCGGTGATTTCGCGCGGATCAACACCGAGTGGATCGAGACGATGTACACGCTGGAACCGCACGACCGCGTCGTGCTCGGCGACCCGCGCGCGTCTATCATCGATCGCGGTGGTGACATATTGTTCGCAGCGGCCGGTGATATTGGCGTGGTCGGCGCCTGTGCGCTGATGCCGTCGGGCGGCGGCACCTTCGAGCTGACCAAGATGGGCGTGCTTGCGGCAGCGCGCGGCCGCAAGGTGGGCGAGTTCCTGCTCGCCGGGATGATCGCACGCGCCCGCCAGATGAAGGCCGAAAAGACATTGACCGAATTATATCTGTTGACCAACCGCAAGTCCGAGGCCGCCATCCATCTTTATGAAAAGCTGGGGTTCGTCCACAGCGAGGACATCATGGCGCGCTATGGCAGTCGATACGAGCGGTGCGACGTGGCGATGAAATTTCCGCTGTAAGACGCGCCGCAGCCGCCAACCACCGAAAAAGGGCGCCCGTTACCGGACGCCCCCTTTTTTTCCCGCGATACCTCAGGCCTGCGGTGCCGGCTCGGCAAAGCCGCCGCGGCGGCCGGATTTCGGGATCGCCGAAACGCCATTCGAGGGCCGTGCCGCCGCCACGCCGGTGGTGCCGTTGCGTTCCACAGCTTCCCCGGCGAGAACCTTTTTGATCTCGTCGCCAGTCAGCGTTTCGAGTTCGAGCAGGGCGCCGGCCAGCGCATGCAACTGGTCGATGTTTTCGCTGAGCACGAACTTGGCGCGTTCATAGCCCTTGGTGACGATCTCGCGGACTTCGGCGTCGATAATCTGCGCTGTCTGTTCACTGACGTTCTGAGTCTTGGTGACGCTGTGGCCGAGGAAGACTTCTTCCTGGTTGTCGGCGTATTTCAGCGGGCCGAGCTTGTCGCTCATCCCCCATTGCGTCACCATCGAGCGCGCCAGATCTGTGGCGTAACTGATGTCCGACGAGGCGCCCGACGACACCTTGTCATAGCCGAAGATGAGTTCCTCGGCGACGCGCCCACCCATCGACACCGAGAGGTTGGCGTACATCTTGTCACGGTGATAGCTGTACTGGTCGCGCTCGGGCAGCCGCATGACCATGCCAAGGGCACGACCGCGTGGGATGATCGTCGCCTTGTGGATGGGGTCCGACGCCGCTTCGTGCATCGAAACGACCGCGTGGCCGGCCTCGTGATAGGCGGTCATCTTCTTTTCGTCTTCGGTCATCACCATCGACTTGCGTTCAACGCCCATCAGCACCTTGTCCTTGGCGTCTTCGAAGTCGCGCATCGAGACCATCCGCTTGGCGCGGCGGGCGGCGAGCAGCGCAGCTTCGTTGACTAGGTTGGCGAGATCGGCACCGGAAAAGCCCGGAGTGCCGCGCGCGATGGTGCGCGCGTTGACATCGGGCGCCAGCGGCACCTTTTTCATGTGGACGGCGAGGATCTTTTCGCGGCCTTCGATATCCGGGCGACCGACGACGACCTGGCGATCGAAGCGGCCCGGACGCAGCAGCGCCGGGTCGAGGACGTCGGGACGGTTGGTCGCGGCGACGATGATGATGCCTTCGTTGGCATCAAAGCCGTCCATTTCGACCAGCAACTGGTTGAGGGTCTGCTCGCGTTCATCATTGCCGCCGCCAAGGCCGGCACCGCGCGAGCGGCCGACCGCGTCGATTTCATCGATGAAGATGATGCAGGGTGCGGCCTTCTTGCCCTGTTCGAACATGTCGCGGACGCGGCTGGCGCCCACACCGACGAACATTTCGACAAAATCCGAACCGGAAATGTTGAAGAACGGCACATTGGCTTCGCCGGCGATGGCGCGGGCGAGCAAGGTCTTGCCGGTTCCGGGAGGGCCGACGAGCAGTGCCCCCTTGGGGATCTTGCCGCCGAGACGGTGGAAACGGCCCGGATCCTTGAGGAAATCGACGATTTCCTGGAGTTCCTCGCGCGCCTCGTCGATGCCTGCCACGTCATCGAAGGTGACGCGGCCTTCCTTGGCGACGAGCAGCTTGGCGCGCGATTTGCCGAAACCCATGGCACCACGGCCGGCGCCGTTCTGCATCTGGCGCATGACGAAAATCCAGATGCCGATCATCAGCACGAACGGCAGCATGTTGAAGAACAGCTGCGCGAGCAGCGAACGGCTTTCCTCGGGCTTGGCGTCGAAGCGGACGTTCTTGCTGCGAAGGCGCTGGATCAGTTGGGTATCGCCGGGGTTGTAGGTGCGGAAATCCTCGTCGGCGGACGTCTTGCCGACGATTTCCAGCCCGCGGATTTCGGCAGAGCGGATGCCGCCTTCGTCGACCTTGGTCAGAAAGTCGGAATAGGCCATGGTGGCACCGGCCTCGCCCGATTTCGACGAACCCTGCATCAGGTTCACAACAACGACCAGCCCGAGCAGGATGACGAACCACAAGCCCAGATTCTTCATCCAGGGGGCGGGTGGCTTTTTGTTGTTGTCGGCCATGAGACGGCTTTCTGCGGAGGATTCGTATGCCCAAGATAGGCATCTCGCTGCGGCTTGCAATCAGCCTGTGCGATTCTGCCCCACGCGAGCGGCGGTCTGGCGTGTTTTACGGCGCGGTGCCGCGCGGCTGAAGCACCAGATTTCGCCGCCGCTGCCGCGCACGCCGGCGAGTGTGGCGGTGCCGCCTTGCTTCAGCGTGGCGGCAAATTTGGTGATCGAAGCGCCACCCGGACGCGCCGCCGGGGTCAATTTGATGATGGCGCGGACGAGCAATCGCCGGACAATTTCGGCGGGAAGCCCGGTGACATCGAGGCAAACGGTGGCAGGGGCGATGGTTGCGGCACCCTCCCAAGCCCGCGCGGCGATCCAATCGAGCGCGGTTTCGGCCTGCGCCAGATGGCCGGCGATGGCGGCAATGCGCGGTACATCGAAGCTTGGGTTGGCCGCCAGGAGCGCCCGCGCGGCGGTGCGGGCGTAGCGC
>JAYUUE010000019.1:0-2191 GCA_043754785.1 Polymorphobacter sp.
CTGGTGCTCCTGATCGTCGTTCAAACCGCAATGAGCGAGAAAACCCTGGAGTCCGAAAGCGATGCGTTGACCGGCCTGTCGAACCGACGCGGCCTCGAACGGCATGCCGTTCGCCTGATCGACGCCGCGCAGCGGCGGCGCGTACCGCTTTCGCTCGTCCTCTTCGACATCGACCATTTCAAACGCGTTAATGACACTTATGGCCACGCGACCGGTGACGCGGTCATTCAATCGTTTGCCGATCTGCTCAAGGCGACGACGCCGCCTACCTCGGCAGCCGCGCGGGTTGGAGGTGAAGAATTTGTACTACTTCTCGACAGGACATCGCTGCAAGGCGCTTGGCACTTCGCGCAGGCAATTCGCTCGGCATTACCGGACGGTGATGCAAACCTTCCGCATATAACGGTAAGCGGCGGCATTGCCGAACTGCAGCCCGGCGATACGCTCTACACCTTGCTTGAACGGGCCGACCGCTGGGCGTACGCCGCGAAGCGAGCCGGACGCGACCAGATCCGCCCGGAGCCTGGCGAGCCTCTATAGCTTGAGCTGGTTTCCCCGGTGCAGAGCGTGATGCCATAATCTGGCATGATTGCGATTGCCATTCCGGCAACCCCGTTGGGGTGGTGCTAGCCATCGACGACGAACCCGCCATTCGCCGGCTGGTGCGCGGCGCACTTGAACGCGCCGGCCACCGTGTCGATTAGGCGGCGACTGCCGCCGAGGGCCTGGTGCTGGCGCGGCGACCAGGGTGCGAGCTGGTGCTGCTCGATCTTGGGCTGCCGGATCGTGACGGCATGGAGCTGGTGCCGTTGCTCATCGCCATGGATCGCGCCGTCATCGTGCTGACAGCGCGCGATGCGACGGGTGAAAAAGTCGCGGCGCTCGATCTGGGCGCCGATGATTATATCGTCAAACCGTTCGATACCGAGGAACTGCTGGCGCGGGTTCGCACCGCGCTGCGCCACCGCGGCGGCACCGCGCCGGGGCCGTTGCTCGTCGGCGCGATCAGTATCGACATGCTGCGCCGCGAGGTGCGCCGCGACGGCGAAATCGTCATGCTGACGCGCAAGGAACTGGCGCTGCTCGCTGAACTGGCGCGTTTTCCGGGGCGTGTCATTACCCATGCGCAGCTGCTGGCGACAGTGTGGGGCGAGGCGCATACGGGCGACGTCGAATATCTGCGCGTCACGGTGCGCGGGCTGCGGAGGAAGCTGGAGGTTGATCCCGCAGCACCGGCGCTGATCCGCAACGATCCGGGAGTGGGCTATCGGTTGATGGGGTGATCAGGCGTGCAACACGCTCGTCGCCATCGGCAAATGTCGCAGCCGCTTGCCCGTCGCTGCGAAAATCGCGTTGGCAATTGCCGGCGCCACTACCGTCGTCACTGGCTCGCCAAGCCCCACCGGCGGCTCGGTGCTGGCGGTGAACTCGATCACGATCGGCGGCACATCGGCGATACGCAGCGGCGTATAGGTGTCGAGGTTGGTGTCCGCGACCTGGCCGTTGGTGAACGTCGTGCCCTCGTGGAGCGCGAGGCTCAGCCCCCAGAGCGCCGCGCCCTCGACCTGCGCCCGGGCGCTGTCGGGATCGACGATGGTGCCGGCGTCGACCACCAACGTCAGTTTTTTCACCGTTACCTCACCGGTTTTCGGCGCGATGCGGACCTGGGCCACGCACGCCGTCCAGACTGGGCATTGGGCGCACCTGCGCCATAATGGCATGATCCGCACGCCGAGGTGAACAGCCGGCCATCGGCATCGGCCGCCGGCCGCACTGCCGCCGCGCGCGCCAGTGCCGGGGAGACTTAAGCGGCGCGCGCGTCACCATGGCCCAGGCTCTCGATATTGCGGGTCAGCGCCGCCTGGTCCGCGGGCGCCAGCTTTGCCACCCCGTCATGGACCACTGCCGACATTGGCCCGACGGCGGTGCCGTGGTGCAGGCTGATGCCGGTTGTCATGTAGCTTGCGATTTCGGCCGAGCTCCACGGCACGCCGCTGGGGTTCGCCGGCGTCAACGCCGGGGCGATCCAGCCGTCGATCACTGCACCGGCATAGGATTTGTCTGCCACTTCTGCGCCAAGCGCCTTGCGCGGCGTATGGCAGGCGCCGCAATGGCCCAGCGCATCGGCAAGATAGGCACCGCGATTCCACTGCGCATCCTGCTTCGCATCGGCCACGAACCGGCCTTCCTT
>JAYUUE010000020.1:0-2191 GCA_043754785.1 Polymorphobacter sp.
GATGTTGTTGTATCGTGCGCCGCCATCATCAGGAAGTTCATGTGATCGATGATCGCCTGGTCGCTGAGCTGGATTCCGTTGTCATCGGTGGTGTTGCAGATCTGACTGAAAATATCGTCGCCGGGTATGCCGCGCCGTTTGGGGATCTCGCGGCCAAAAAATGCGCACATGAATTCGCGGCCCTTCACGCCGCGGCGCATCTGGGTGAGCGGCAACGGCTTGCGGACGACAGCGACCGAGGCGAGAACCATATCGACAAAGGCGGTGTTGATCTTTTTTGCATCGGCGCCCCATGGCACGCCGAGAAAGGACGCGGCGGCGAGATCGAGCGTCAACGCCTTGATGGCCGGATAGAATTTAAACTCGGGAGCACCCGCCCAGCTGCCGATGCCGCGGGCGATACCGGTGTTGAGCTCGCCAAGATAATGCTTCATCGGGTCGGTCTTGAACGCCACTGACAGCGCCTTGCGGTGGATGCGGTGCTCGTCGAAATCCATAAGCATCAGGCCGTGCGGAAACAGGTTTTCGAGCACCGGATTCCAGCCCAGCGCGGACGAGAAAATCTTGTCCTTGTCGAAAAGCACTAGCTCATTCGCTTCGGGGCCGATCAACGTAACGCCCCAGCCACCGAAATCCTGGCGGCGAAATACCCGGCCATGCTCATCGACAAGCGTCTGTATGGCGCCCAGCGGGTCCTTCAGGAACTTGATCGTCCGCAGCATCCGCAGGCGAACCGGCTGCATTCCCGGCAGATGCGCAAGATCGTCGAACGTCGGTTCGGGCAAATCGTCTGGAAGAAAGGCCGAGGGCTTGGCAATTGCGTTCACGGCGCGTCTCCTGTTTGCGGAGATGTGATACGCAAATTAGCGGATGAGAGCAATCGCCGGCCGATGCGTGGCGCGGTGACGCCGGGCTTTCGCAATGGTGTCGGCTTGCCTATGAAGTGTGTGTGGATTTCGACATCATCCTGGCAGGCGGCGGACTTGCCAACGGCCTGATCGCGCTACGCCTCGCGGCGGTGCGCCCGGAATTGCGCGTCGCCATCATCGAATCGGGGCCGGTGCTGGGCGGCAACCACACCTGGTCGTCGTTCACCGGCGACTTAACGCCGGCGCAGCAGCAATGGACGGCCCCGCTGTTCGAACATCGCTGGGACCAATATCAGGTGCGCTTTCCGCATCTTCGCCGGACGTTGAACGCGGGCTATGGCAGCGTCACGTCGGGCCGCCTCGCTGCGGCTGTTGCTGATGTAATGCCCGCCGGTGCCATTATCACCGGTCTGCCCGTTGTCGCCCTTACACCGACTTCGGTGACGCTTGCCGACCAGCGCTTACTGAACGCAGGCGCGGTGATTGATGGCCGCGGGCAGGGACCGACCAAGGCGCTCGATTTGCGCTGGCAGAAATTTCTGGGCCTTGAGGTCGAACTCGCCGAACCGCATAATCTTACCGGTCCCATCATTATGGATGCCACGGTGCCACAGCGTGACGGCTACCGGTTTGTTTATACACTGCCCTTTGGGCCGACGCGGGTGTTGATCGAGGACACTTACTTCAGCGATGGCGCCGATCTGGCGCCGGGCCTGCTGCGCCAGCATCTGGCTGATTATGCGGTGTCGCAAGGGTGGACAATCACCGCGACGCACCGCGAGGAAATCGGGGTGTTGCCACTTGGCATCGGCGGCAATATCGAGGAATTCTGGGATGAGGGCGATGCCGGCGTGCCGCGGGTAGGCCTACGCTCGGGGATGTTTCACCCAGTGACGGGATATAGTTTTCCCGATGCTGTGCATGTGGCAGACCTTGTCGCGGCGCTGCCGGCGCTCGATGCGGCGACGATCTATGCCGCTGTGCGTCGGCACAGCGTCGAAACGTGGAAGCGGCGCGGCATGTACAGGCTGCTTAATCGGATGCTGTTTCTCGCGGCGCTCCCCGATGAACGCTATCGTGTGCTTGAACGTTTTTACGAGCATGACGAGGCGCTGGTCGGGCGGTTTTATGCGGCGCGGCCGCTGTTGAAGGATTGGCGCACGATCCTGAGCGGCAAGCCGCCGCTGCCGGTGGTGCGCGCCATGACGACGCTGATCAAATATGAACTGGGGATGGCATGACCGATGTGATCGGCCATGCGCGTGCCTCGATTGCGCGCGGCTCCAAAAGCTTTGCAATGGCGTCGCAATTGTTTGATCCCG
>JAYUUE010000021.1:0-2186 GCA_043754785.1 Polymorphobacter sp.
GTCGTCCGTCGTCATCGTATGCTCCCCCAGACCAACCATCTGGGACAACACAGATTCAGCACTTCACCCGTTTGTCACGTGCAAACTCACCCGATTGCCTTGGGGCCTTGGCCCTGCACCCTTTTGTTTTGCGTGCAAATGGGCGACACCGGCTCCGCAATCTCGGGGGTGTGGCCTGATCGAGGATCGGCTCAACCGCGGTTATAATCAGGACGGCAAGACCGGCGCCGTGTGGGAAACCATCGGAGTCCCCAAAGACAAGGAATCCGCCCTCAAACTCGCCGCCGACAAGCCGCACGAGTTTCAGAACTGGTTCTGCCTGCAGGTCGGCGGCTACCCGCTCGATGGCGGCCGCAAGGGTGCCGACAAGGGCGTCGACGGGCATTTCTACCCGTACAAAAGCCGTGACGACACCAAGACCGGCGTCATTTCGGTCAAGGCCGGCCGCAACATAGACGTGTCGATGATCCGCGACCTGCGCGGCGTCATGGAGCGCGAAGGCTATACTTACGGCCTGTTCCTCACCGCCTATGAACCCACCCGCCCGATGCGCGCCGAAGCCGCCGCCGCCGGCATCCATGAAAACATCTATGGCCAATTCCCGCGCATCCAGATCTTGACGCCCGCCGACCTGTTCCATGGCAACGCCGCCAAACTCCCCCTCCTTGCCCCCATCAACCGCAAGGCCGCCCGCGTCGAAACCCGCACCAGCCACAAGAAAGGCGCACAAGGGCAGTTTGAAGTTTAGGCAATAACTGGCAAACTTTGCCAATGCGCCGAACTGTGCGACACGTCTCGCCATGCCGACTCGCAACGTCAACCTGACCGATCATCAAGACGCCTTCGTCGGCAGCGCGTTGGCGAGCGGCCGTTACCAGAACGCCAGCGAAGTCGTCCGCGAGGCGCTGCGCCTGCTCGAAAACCGCGAACTCGACGACATTGAAAAGCGCGCCCGCCTGCGCAACGCCGTTAATGAAGCCGAGGCCGCAATCGCCAGCGGCGACTTTGTCGAGCTTGGCCATGAAGACATTTCCCGCTGGCTGTCAGGCCTTGGCGTCGCCGATGCTGCATGACACTGCGGATCGCCGGGCCGGCCCGGCGCGACATCGCACGATTGCTGATCTGGAGCGCGGATATGTTCGGCGGTGACGCACGCCAGCGTTATGAAAAGCTGCTCGCCCGCGCCTTGGATGGCATCGCAGGCGACGATCCTGCCAGCAGCCGCGATGCCAGCGAAATCGGCCATGACCTGCGACTCTATCATCTCCGCAACAGCCGCCTCAGCGGCGATGACCGCCCACCCGTCGCCCGCCCACGGCATTTCCTGATCTACCGCCGCGACAGCGCTGATCGCGTCACCCTGCTGCGCGTTCTCCACGATGCCAGCGATTTGCCCTCTCGCTTCAACGACCCCATCGCTTGAATCGGGCCCCGGCTTCCCCTATCGCGCGGCGATGACCAGCCCCATCCGCATCGCCGTCCTCGGCGCCTCCGGCTACACCGGCGCCGATCTCGTGCGCCTGGCGCTCACCCATCCGCGCGTCGAAATCGCCGCGCTGTCGGCCAACGCCAAGGCCGGGCAGACGATGGCGCAGGTCTGGCCGCAATTCGCGCCCTACCCCGGCCTGCCGCCTCTAGTCACCGCCGAAAGCATCGATTACGCCGGCATCGACGCGGTGTTCGGCTGCCTCCCGCACGCTGCCTCCGCCGCGTTGCTCGGCACGCTGACCGGCCCGAAGATCATCGACCTGTCCGCCGACTTCCGGTTGAAGAACGCGCAAACCTATGCGTCATGGTATGGCGGCACCCACCCCGCCCCGGCGCTGCTGCCCGGTGCAATCTACGGCCTGACCGAATTCGCCCGCGCCGCACTCCCCACTGCCAGCCTGGTCGCCTGCCCCGGTTGCTACCCCACCGCCGTGCTGCTGGCGCTGCTGCCGCTGGTCGCCGCCAAGGCCGTTTCGCCCGCCAACATCACCGTCAACGCGCTATCCGGCGTCTCCGGCGCCGGTCGCAGCCTGAAAGAGGCCAATCTGTTCGCCGAAGTCGCGGAAGGCGTGCACCCCTATGCCATCGGCGCGCATCGCCACATGCCTGAAATGGAACAGGAATTGTCTATCGCCGCTGGAACGCCGGTCACCATGAGCTTCACCCCGCACCTTGTCCCCATGAACCGCGGCGAACTC
>JAYUUE010000022.1:0-19505 GCA_043754785.1 Polymorphobacter sp.
CGGGCACTTCCGCGGAAGTTGCCGCCGTGGCGTTGCGTCGCACATGCTGTCTGCCAGACATACAAAAGCGCGCTGCCGACGGTCCGGCAGCGCGCTTTAAAGGTCGACGTCGACTATTTGTCTGAGCGCACCAGGTCCGTCTCCGCCAGATGCTCCGCGATGAACCACACCTGGAGTTCGCCGGTGCGGACGATGTTGCTGACCAGCAGGTCGTTGGTGCCGTCGTCGCCGGCTTCGTCGGCGGCTTCGGCGCCCTCATGCGCCTGGCGCAGGATGATCTCGTGCGCCTCAAGCAACCGCGCAAGCTGGCTTGGCACATCCTCGCGGCCCTTCGGCGGGCGAGGAATCTTGGTCATTTCCGCCACGTCGGGCGCCATGGCGATGCTGATCCCACCCAGCGCCATGATGCGTTCGGCAATCATGTCGACAAGGTCCGCCTGCGCCTCGTAATGCGTGTCGAGCAGCAGGTGAAGCTGGTAGAAGGTGGCGCCCGACATCTGCCAGTGATGCTTTTTGTACAGGTCGCGCAGCGTCATCGTGTCGGCCAGAATCTGGTTGAGGATCGTCACGCTCTGGGTGCGGGCATTGTCCTCCAGCGCGATCGGCAGCGACTTCAGCGTCCCGAACGCCTGGATCTCGCGATAATCGATCTTGTAATTCGGCTGTGCCTGATCGGTCGGTTTGCGGGCCATGGCGGTGCTCCTGTGCTGGCTTGGAAAAAATACGGATGCGTCATGGCCAACGCCGCGCCCACGGCGCGGTTCCGGCCCCACGCGTCTATATCTCGACCTGCGACCCCAGCTCCACCACGCGATTGGTCGGCAGCTTGAAAAAATCCATCGCGCTTTCCGCGTTGCGCATCATCCAGCTGAACAGATGCTCGCGCCACAGCGCCATGCCGGGCCGGTCGCTCGCCAGCAGCGTCTGGCGGGACAGGAAGAAGCTGGTTTCCATCATCTTCAGCTTCGGCCCGCAATTTTCGATCTTCTTGAGCACCGCCGGGATGTCGATTTCCTGCATGAAGCCATAGCGGATGAAGATGCGGTAGAAATTGCTGCCCAGTTCGCGCGTGCCGATGCGATCCTCCTCCGACACATAGGGCACTTCATCGACCACCACGGTCAGGATCATGATGCGATCGTGGAGCACCTTGTTGTGCTTGAGGTTGTGCAGCAGCGCCGGCGGCACGCCCTTGGGTGCCGTCGTCATGAACACCGCGGTGCCTGCCACGCGCGTTGCGGCGCTGGCCGCCGACTTGATGAACACCTCCATCGGCATGGCGCTTTCGCGCAAGCGTTCCTGCATCAGCGCGCGGCCCTTGGCCCAGGTGGTCAGGAAGGTGAAGGCGATGGCGCCGACCAGCAGCGGGAACCAGCCGCCATCGGGAATCTTGGTGACGTTCGACGCAAAATAGGCAACGTCGATGACAACGAAAACGGCAACAAAGCCATAGGCCAGCCAGCGGTTCCACTTCCAGACCGTCAGCACGAGCACCGCCATCATCAGCGTGGTGATCAGCATCGTGCCGGTCACGGCAATGCCATAGGCCGAAGCCAGCGCCGACGAGTTGCCGAACGCCACCACCAGCAGAATGACCATCCCGAGCAACGCCCAGTTGACCAGCGGGATGTAAATCTGCCCCGCCGCCGAAGCCGAGGTGTGGTTGATCTTGATGCGCGGCAACAGCCCGAGCTGCACCGCCTGCTGCGTCACCGAAAACGCCCCCGAAATCACCGCCTGGCTGGCGATCACCGTCGCCATCGTCGCCAGCAGCACCAGCGGCAACCGCGCCCATTCCGGTGCCATCAGGAAAAACGGGTTGGACACCGTCTCGGGCGCGCGGAGCAGCATCGCGCACTGGCCGAAATAATTGAGCAACAGCGCCGGCATGACGAAATACAGCCACGACCATTGGATCGGCCGTCGCCCGAAATGCCCCATATCGGCATAAAGCGCCTCGGCCCCCGTTACCGACAGCACCACCGACCCCAACGCCAGAAACGCCAGCTTGGGATCGAGTGCAAAGAACCGCACGGCCCAGATCGGGTTGATCGCTTGCAGGATCACCGGGTTGGCGATCAGTTGGTTGATACCCATGACCGAAATGACGACGAAATAGACCAGCATGATCGGCGCGAACAACCGCCCGACCTTGTCCGACCCGCGCGCCTGGATAAGAAACAGCCCTATCAGGATCGCGATGGAAATCGGCAGCACCAGCTGCGTCGTCTCCGGCCGCACCACCGTCAACCCTTCCACCGCCGACAACACCGAAATCGCCGGGGTGATGATGCAATCGCCAAAGAACAGCGCCGTCGCCAAAATGCCGAGCAAGGTCAAATAGCGCGCCCGGGTGTTGTTGGGCGACAGCCGCGAGATCATCGCGAGAAGCGACAGGCTGCCGCCTTCGCCGCGGTTGTCGGCACGCAGGATGACGAGGACATATTTCACCGTG
Source organism: Polymorphobacter sp. (assembly GCA_043754785.1). GTDB lineage: Bacteria > Pseudomonadota > Alphaproteobacteria > Sphingomonadales > Sphingomonadaceae > Sandarakinorhabdus. The sequence goes on from JAYUUE010000022.1 coordinate 2,456, forward strand.
ACGATCAGCGTCATCGTCCAGAACACCAGGCTCATGATGCCAAAGACGTGCAATGCATCAACGGTCAGTTTGTGGTGGCCAGTGAAGGTTTCCTTGAGCGCATAAAGCGGACTGGTGCCAATATCGCCAAACACCACGCCGATGGCGCCCAGCGCCAGCCGGGTCGTCCCCTGCGGTGCATGGTGGCCGGGTTGCGCGGACGTCGTCGCGGTCGAGTCGCTCGACATGTTCGGATTTGGCCCTGTTGCGAAGCGGCGCGGGCGTTACCACAGCGCCAACTGTGCCGCAATGCAGCATCCATCTTCGGTTCATGCCGCAGTTGTCACACCGCCCAAAACAGCTATGTCGGGCCGCGCAACAGCCAACTAAGGACCAGGCCATGCACATCGGTGTGCCAAAGGAAATCAAGGTCCATGAATATCGCGTCGGGCTTACCCCGGCGGCGGTGTCCGAACTCACCGCGCGCGGCCACCATGTGCTCGTCGAAACCGGCGCCGGCAGTGGCATCGATTTCACAGACGCGGACTATATCGGCGCCGGCGCTCGCATCGTCGCCACCCCCGAGGCGGTATTCAGCGGCAGCGACATGATCGTCAAGGTCAAGGAGCCCCAGCTCCACGAATGCGCCTGGCTGAAGCCCCATCATGTGCTGTTCACCTATCTCCACCTCGCCGCCGACAAGCCGCAAGCGATGGCGCTGATGGCCTCGCACGCCACCTGCATCGCCTATGAAACCGTCACCGATCGCGCCGGTGGCCTGCCGCTCCTCCGCCCGATGTCCGAAGTCGCCGGGCGGATGAGCGTCCAGGTCGGCGCGCATTATCTCGAAAAGGAAGCTGGCGGCCGCGGCGTGCTGTTGGGCGGAGTCCCCGGTGTTGCCCCCGGCCGCGTCGCCATCCTCGGCGGCGGCGTTTCCGGGGTGAACGCCGCGCAAATGGCGGTGGGCCTGCGCGCCGACGTGACGATCTACGACATTTCCACCGCCCGGCTCGCCGAAATCGACGCGATGTTCGATGGCCGTGTGAAAACCGTCTTCGCCTCGCGCGCCGCCATCGCCGCTGCGGTCGAAAGCGCCCATGTCGTCATCGGCGCCGTGCTTGTGCCCGGCGCCGCGGCGCCGAAGCTGGTCAGCCGATCGATGCTCGCCAAAATGAAACGCGGCAGTGTCCTAGTCGACATCGCCATCGATCAGGGCGGCTGTTTCGAAACCAGCCGCCCCACGACGCATGACGACCCCGTCTATGTCATTGACGGCATCATCCATTATTGCGTTGCCAACATGCCCGGCGCCGTCGCCCGCACCTCGACCTTCGCCCTCGGCAACGCCACCCTGCCGTTCGTGCTGCGCATCGCCGACGCCGGCGCCGAAGCGGCCATGGCCGCCGATCCGCATCTCGCGGCCGGACTGAATGTGGCGAACGGCCACATCCGGCACAAGGCGGTCGCCGAAGCGCTGGAGCTGCCGTTCGTCGCCTGACCCTCCCACTTTCTTCTCCCCTCCCGCTCGCGGGAGAGGTCGGGGGTGGGTTCTCTGCCTCGCCAAGCCCGTCCTCAGAAAAAAAGAGACCACCCCCGACCCCTCCTTAAAGAAAGGAGGGGAGAAGAAACTCACGCAGCCGCCAACCCCGCCACCCGCGCCGCCACGGCCCGCAAATCCGCGACGAACGCCGCCCTTTCCGCCGCCGCTGCCACCGGGTCCGCGATCCGCAGCAAATAGCTCGGGTGCACGGTGATCCACAGCTCCGAGCCATCGGCCTGCACCAAGCCGCGCCCGCGCTCACGCGAAATCGTCACCGCCTTGCCCGTCACCCCGCGCGCCGCTGTCGCCCCCAGCGCCACAATCACCCGCGGGCGGAGCGCGGCGCGCTCGGCATCGAGCCACCAGCGGCACGCGATAATCTCCCCCGCGCCCGGCTTCGAATGGATGCGCCGCTTGCCGCGCTGTTCGAACTTGAAATGCTTGACGGCGTTTGTGACATAGGCGCGTCCCCGATCAATCCCCGCCTCCGCCAGCGCCGCATTGAACACTTGCCCCGCTGGCCCGACAAACGGCCGCCCGGCCAGATCCTCCTGGTCCCCCGGCTGCTCGCCCACAAACATCAGCACAGCATCGTCCGGCCCCTCGCCGAACACCGTTTGCGTCGCCGGCGCCCATAACGGGCAACGCTGACAAGCGCTGGCCTCGGCGCGCAGGGCAGCAATGCCTCCGGCGGCTGGGGTCTGAGACCCCAGCCCCCCATCATTGAGCATGGTTCTTGTGCGTTTCGCCGCCCCCGCGATCAAATCTGGGATCAATGCCGCCTCGGGCAAATTCTTCCAATATTTCTTCGGCATCTCGCTGGTCATCGCGTTGATCTTCAGCCGCGCCGGGTTGAAGATGCTGGCGTAATAGGTCTTCCACGTGGCTTCCAGCGGGTCATCCCCCGGCACATCGGCCTTCGTCGCACCGGGCGTGAACGTCACCGCCTCGCCATCCCAGTGCAGGCACAGTTCCGGCGTCAAAATCGAAAACCGCATCGCCGTGAACCGCCGCGTGAAAAAGCCGGCATTGTAGCGGACGATATGATGCTCGGGCTCGAACCACGCGGCGAACCGCTCATCGGCTTCATCGGGCACCTCCCGAAACCGCACAAACGCCCGCATCTTGTGGACATCGCGCCCCACCCCCTTCGCCAGCATGTCGAGCCGCCGCACCCCCGGGTCGGCGCTGTCCTCCAGCAGCTTCGGTCGCACCTGCAACGCCACCAGCGCCCCGTGCAGCAACGCAAATCGTTCCGGGTCCGAATGGCAAATCACCCGACGCGCCAGATCGGGAAACGCCTTCGGCACCCGCAGTTCCGCACCGCTGACCGCCGGATCGCCATCCCCAAGCAAGTCGCCGACATCGCCAGCAACCCGCCACGTCACCCGTTCCGGCGCAATATCAGCTGCAATCAACCGCCGCACAGCAGCACGGAAGCCTTCGAAATCATCGGAGGATGCAAGGGTGATCGTCGTCAAGAACAGGGCCTCCGGCGGCTGGGCCAATGGCCCAGACCCAATCAATTAAACCCCCAACGCAGTCACGGTTGCCAACAAATGGGGTTTGGAGCCAACGGCCCCAACCGCCGGCGGCGCCTAAAACAACTCCAGCTGCGCCCGCGCCGGCTTGACCAGCGTCGCGCGCAGCCCACCGGCATCGGCCAGCGCCACCGGCCGCCAGTCCGCCGCGATGACGAACGGCCGCAATTTCTCGATGCCGCGCGTCAACCGCCCCAAGTCGGCAAGGTCGAGCCGTCGTTGGCGCCGCACCCGCAGCACGGCGTTGACCGACTTCACGCCAAGCCCCGGCACGCGCAGCAACATCTCGCGCGGCGCCCGATTGATATCGACCGGGAACTGCCCGCGGTGTTTGAGCGCCCAGGCAGTCTTGGGGTCGATATCGAGCGGCAAATGCCCGGCGTCGGTGGCATCCTGCACTTCGGAAACCCCAAAGCCATAAAATCGCATCAACCAGTCGGCCTGGTACAGCCGATGCTCACGCAGCAGCGGCGGCGACACCAACGGCAGCACGGCGCTGGCATCGGGAATCGGCGAAAACGCGCTATAGTACACCCGCCGCATCCCGAACCGGTCGTACAGGCCGCCCGCGGTTGCCACGATGGCGCTGTCGTCGGCCGCGTCCGCGCCCACGATCATCTGCGTCGATTGCCCCGCCGGCGCGAATTTCGGCGCCCGGCGATAATGCTTTCGGGCGTCCTTGTTGTCGTCGATCGCCAGCTTGAGCCCGCCCATCGCGCCGCGAATCCGGCCGCCGTTCTTTTCCGGTGCCAGCTTCGCCAGCCCGGTTTCGGTCGGCAGCTCGATGTTGATCGACAGCCGGTCGGCATAAAGGCCCGCTTCTTCCAAAAGCTCAGGCGCGGCATCGGGGATGGTCTTGAGGTGAATATACCCGCGAAAATCATGGTCCAGCCGCAGCGTCCGCGCCACGCGCACCATCGCTTCCATCGTGTAATCGGGTGATCCGATGATCCCCGACGACAGGAATAACCCTTCGATATAGTTGCGCTTGTAAAAAGCCAGCGTCAGCCGCACCACCTCATCGACGGTGAACCGCGCCCGGCGAACGTTCGATGACCGGCGGTTGATGCAATAATGACAGTCGAAAATGCAAGCGTTGGTCAGCAATATCTTCAGCAGCGAGATGCAGCGACCATCGGGCGCATAGCTGTGGCAGATGCCCATGCCCTCGGTCGAGCCGATACCCTTGCCGCCCACCGACGACCGCTTGGTGGTGCCCGACGACGCGCACGACGCATCATATTTGGCGGCATCGGCCAGAATGGCCAGCTTTTCACGAGTGTCGAGGTGCGCCATCCGTTCTTATTATGTTCGTTCGGCGTGCCAATCAATGCGTCATTTCAGCTGAACAGCCAGCTCCCCAGCATTCGCCCGCCTGGAAATGTGAAGAAACCGGCGACGAGCAACGCCCCGATGACGATCCCGCGTACCCCGCGTTCGTGCCGCACCCGGTCACGCGCGCGCGCCGCGATAACGATACGCGGCACCTGAATCAGCATCAACACCGAAAGCAGGTGGATGAACGAAAAATCGCCGGTAAAAATCCCCCGGCCCTGCGGCGCGCGCGTGCTGAAGAACAGGCTGGTCGCCGCCGTCAGCAGCATCGCCCCGACCCAGACCGTGCCGAGCACCCGGTGCCGACCATCGCCCTTGCGCCGCAGCAGCACCACCGGCGTCAGCGATGTGGCGAACAGGATGCTGACCAGATGCAGCCAGACCAAAAGGCGGCACCTGCCCCCAATCCGCCCGCCCCCGCTCGATCGCCAGCAACGCCGTGCCCGCCAGCACGACACTCAACGCTGCGAGCAGCCAGTTAGGCACCAGCCGACCCTCGAGCGAACGCTGTGTCCGCGCCTGTGTGACCGTCATCATGTCCCCCGTCATGACTCCATGATAACCATCGCGCCGCCGCCGTCACGGTGAAAATGCGGCAGGTGACCCGGCCGCGCAACCGCGATAAATGCCGCCGAAACGATCGAGGAGCAACCATGGCAGAGGCGACAGGCAGCGTCAGCACCTATGCAGCCACCGGTGTGGACGCCCATGCCTTGCGCATTAGCGACCGCATTACCGCCGCCGAAGGCGCGCCGACTGCCGACATCACCCGGCGCGATCAGCGGCCGGCCAAAGCCTCCAGAACCATCAATGACCGCCAGATCCGGAACGATCTCGACCGCAGCGCATTGAAGGCGCAATTGACGGCACAGGGAGATGATGACGATGCTCGCACGTTTGCTCGGCACTGCAGCAACGACAATGCTCGCGCGCCAGATCGGCGGCGCGGCGGCCGGCCCGGCGGGCGCGCTGCTCGGCCTGGCGCTGCCGTTCGCCGCGCGCCGGCTCGGGCCGTTCGGCATGGTCGGCATGGCCGTCGGCGCCTGGGCGATTGGCCGCATCCTGCGGGACAATGCGAAGGAAAACCCCGGCGAGGCGGTCATCAACGTCCGGGCAAAGTAAGCCGAAACCCCTCCCTTGTCGGCTGAGGTCGAGAGACGCTCCTGCGCGGGCCGAGTAAGGGCGATGTCCCTGCCGGCGCGAGGCGCTTACCCCTTCGCCACGCTGACCAGCGCCGGCCGCAGCAACCGGTCTTTGATGACATAGCCGGCCTGCAACTCGTCGACGATCGTCCCGGCCTCGTGCGTCTCGTGCGCCACTTCGATCATCGCCTGATGCCGGTTGGGGTCCAGTTTCTGCCCCGCCGTCTCGACCTTCGAAATGCCGTGCCGCCCGAAAATCGCCGTCAACTCACGCTCGGTCGCCTCGATCCCTGACCGCACCGCATCGAACCCTTCGGCCGGCAATGCCGCCACGGCGCGGCGCAGATTGTCCGCCACCGCCAGCAAATCGCGGGCAAAACCGGTCATCGCATAGGCCGCGGTATCGGCCTTGTCGCGCTCCAGCCGGCGGCGGGTATTCTCGGTTTCGGCGGCCTGGCGCAGCAACCGGTCCTTCAGATCGGCGATTTCCACATCCTTCGCTTCCAAGGCGTCTCTCGCCAGCAGTTCCTCGGCAAGGTCCACGGGGGCAGCGGCGGTGTCCTGCTCCTGATCGGGAGCGTCGTTCATCTCAGTCATGCTACTAACCTGCTTAATGTTCGGGCGGTATAATCCACCATGGGTATGACGCGGGCATAGTTCAACCGCGTCGGGCCGATTACCCCGACAACACCGATAACGCGCCCGCCGGCACCGCGATACGGCGCGGCGATGACGCTCGACCCCGAAAGCGAGAACAGCTGCGATTCGGCGCCGATGAAAATCTTCGTCGCTTCGGCGCCGCGCGCGAGCTCGAGCAGCCGGATCAACTCCTCCTTGTCCTCCAGATCGCCGAGCAACTGCCGCACGCGCTCCAGGTCCACCGTCGATTCGACCAGATTGGCTTGGCCGCGCACGATCAGCACCGGCCGCGCCGCGCCGTCCGACGACCACGCCGCCAGCCCGGTCGCCACGGCCTGCGCCGTCATCGCATCGAGCGCGGCGCGGTCATCGGCGATCTCAACCGCCAGCCGCTCGCTGGCCCCCGAAAGGGACAACCCCGCCAGCCGCGCATTGATGTAATTCGCCGCCGCCTCCAGTGCCACCGGCGGCACGCCCTCGGGCAGATCAACGACGCGATTTTCCACGCTGCCATCGGCGCCGACCAGAATGACCAGCGCGCGGCGCGGCGCCAGCGCCACAAAATTCACTTGCCGGATGAGGATTTCACGGCGCGGCACCAGCACCAGCCCTGCGCATTGGGACAGCCCCGACAGAACGGCGGTGGTGCGCGTCAACACCTCCTCGATTGCCGCACTGCCGGTCATCCCCAGGTCGATGGCGGCGCGTTCATCCTCCGACGGCTCGCTCGCCTGCATCATGCCATCGACGAACATCCGCAGGCCCAGCTGCGTCGGCAACCGCCCAGCCGAGGTATGCGGCGCCGCGAGCAACCCGAGTTCCTCAAGGTCCTGCATGGTGTTGCGGATCGAGGCCGGCGACAGCCCCAGCGCCCCCAGCTTGGACAGCGTCCGCGACCCCACCGGCGCGCCGCTGGCGAGATAGGAATCGACGATCTGGCGAAACACATCGCGCGCGCGGTCGTTCAGATCGGCGACGGAGGGCGACTGCATGGCGGCAATGTAGACGTTCAAAGGTTAGTTCGCTACCCACCGCGCACAACCAAAAGGACACCGCCCATGCGCCCCTCAGGCCGCGCCCCCGACCAGATGCGGAGCATCGAGATGATCCCCGGCTTTTCGGCGCATGCCGAAGGCTCGTGTCTCGTCAAATTCGGCAACACCCATGTCCTCGTCACCGCCAGTGTCGAAGACCGGCTGCCACCATGGCTGCGCGGCAAGGGATCGGGCTGGGTGACGGCCGAATACGGGATGCTGCCCCGCGCCACCCACACCCGCGGCAGCCGCGAAGCCGCAAAGGGCAAACAGTCCGGCCGCACCCAGGAAATCCAGCGGCTGATCGGCAGGTCGTTGCGGGCTGTCACCGACATGAAGCTGCTCGGCGAACGCCAGATCACCCTCGATTGCGACGTCATCCAGGCCGATGGCGGCACCCGCACCGCGTCGATCTCCGGCGCCTGGGTGGCGCTGCGCCTTGCCATCGATGGCATCATGGCCAAAACGCCGCTAGCCGGCGATCCCCTCTCGCAACAGGTCGCGGCGATCAGCTGCGGCGTTCACAATGGCAACCCGGTGCTCGATCTCGATTACATCGAAGATTCAGACGCCGGCACCGACGCCAATTTCGTCCTGACCAGCACCGGCGGCATCGTCGAAGTGCAGGCCACGGCCGAAGGCGCGCCGTTCGACGAGGAAACCCTGCTCCGCCTGCTGCGGCTGGCGCGCATCGGCTGCAACGACGTGTTCGCCGCACAGCTGAAGGCCACCGGGCGTTGAGCCGGCGCCAGCTTCAACCCGGCCGGTTGGTGCTGGCGACGCACAATCCCGGCAAGGTGGTGGAGCTTGCCGAACTGCTCGCGCCCCACGGCCTTGAAGTCGTGTCGGCTGGCAGCCTGGGCCTTGCCGAACCCGAGGAAACCGGGCTGACCTTCATCGCTAATGCCGAACTCAAGGCACTGGCAGCGGCGGTTGCCAGTGGCCTCCCCGCCATTGCCGACGATTCGGGCCTGTGCGTCGATGCACTGGACGGCGCCCCTGGCATCTATTCGGCGCGCTGGGCGGGGCCGGGCAAGGACTTCGCCATCGCCATGGACCGCGTGCGCGCCGAAATGCCCGCCAATGCAGCGCACACCGCGCATTTTATCTGCGCCCTGACTCTCGCCTGGCCCGACGGCCACACCGAAAGCGTCGAAGGCCGCGTCGATGGCCGCCTGGTATGGCCGCCGCGCGGCGCCAACGGCTTCGGCTATGATCCGATGTTCGTCATGGACGGCCAGGCCCGCAGCTATGGCGAAATGCCCCGCGCCGAAAAGGAAGCCGACAACCACCGGGCACGCGCATTCCGCCTGCTGCGCGACCTGCTGCCTTCGCCCCTCCCGTTCACGGGAGGGGCCGGGGGTGGGTGAAGCGCCGATCGCGACGGCATCTTCAGACGGCAAAACCCACCCCCGACCCCTCCCGCAAGCGGGAGGGGAGCAGAACAGTCTCGCCCTCTACGTCCACTGGCCATTCTGCGTTACAAAATGCCCCTATTGCGACTTCAACAGCCACGTCCGCGCCGCGATCGATGACGCCGCCTGGTGCAAGGCGTTGCTCGCCGACCTCGCTTACGAGGCGGCGCGCCTGCCCAACCGCCACCTCGCCAGCATCTTTTTCGGCGGCGGCACCCCCAGCCTGATGCCGCCGGCCACCGTCGCCGCCATCATTTCCGCTGCGACCACTCAATGGCAACCACTGCCGGACATTGAAATCACCCTCGAAGCCAACCCGTCCTCTGTTGAATCCGCACGCTTTGCCGGCTTCGCCACGGCCGGAATCAACCGCCTCAGCCTCGGTTTGCAGGCGCTCGACGACGCCGATCTGCGCCTTCTCGGCCGTCCGCACGACCTTGCCCAAGGCCTCCACGCCCTCGAAACCGCGCAAAACCACTTCGATCGGGTGAGTTTCGACCTGATCTACGACCGCCCTGGCATGACGATCGCCACCTGGCAGGCCGAACTGGCCCGCGCGATCGGCTGTGGCACCAGCCATTTGTCGCTTTATCAACTGACTCTTGAGCCCGGCACCCGCTTCACCGCCCTCCACGCACGCGGAAAACTGGTGATGCCCGACGCCGAAACCTCCGCCGACTTGTTCGATCTGACCCGCGAAATGACGGCAAATGCCGGCCTTTTCGCCTATGAAGTCTCCAACCATGCCCGCCCCGGCGCCGAAAGTCGCCACAACATGGCCTACTGGACCTATGGCGATTACGCCGGAATTGGCCCCGGCGCCCACGGCCGACGCCATGGCATCGCCACCGAACGCCTCAAAAAGCCTGAGGCCTGGCTCTCCGCAGTGACCGCCGGCGGCGGCCGCACCGAAACTCTGCTCACCCCAGACGAGCGCGCCACCGAGGCGTTGGTCATGGGGCTGCGGCTGGCCGCCGGCATCGATGCGGCGCGCTTTCTCGCCCGCACCGGCGTTGCGCTCGAAAGCGTGCTGCGCCCGGACCGGGTGGCGCGCATCGCGGCGCAGGGCCTGCTCGAATACGACCTGCGCGGCCTGCGGCTGACACGCGCTGGACAACCGTTCGTTGATGCAGTGCTTAAGGAAATCGCCCGCTGACACCTCACCCCTTGCGGGAGAGGTCGAGAGACGGCGCTTTTGCGCTGGTCCGGGTGAGGGGTTCTCCTCCGCCAATCAAGCAAGAAAGGCATGGGCAAAGCCCATGCGGACGTTAGACGCGTTCAACGCAGCAAGGCTGCGCTGCCTCGCTGGCCGGTCTTGCGCCTGAAAAAGAAAGCTTCGGCGCACTTGGCTCTGCCATGCGCGCTCGCGGCGCTGCTACCACCCCTTCGGAGCCGGCGACACCACCGCAATCCCTCCAGCCCCGACTTGCTGCACCTCCAACATGCGCTCGGCGACATTGCCGCCGCCAAAGCGAAACGCCCCATCGATCCCGGCAAAGCCACCGCGACTGCCCAGCGCCGCCTTGGGAAACGGAGTTCCGAGCGCCCAATTGCCGGCCAGCGAATTGACCAGCAGAACCGAATCATAGCCAAAGCTCGCCAGCCGCGAAGGGTTGTTGCCGAACTTCGCCCGATAGCGCTCGGCCAGCTTGCGAAACCGCTCGTCGGACACCGATGAAAACAAAGCGCCGCGCAGCGGCCCGACATTGGCCAACCCCGGCTCGTTGTTCCACAATTCGGTGCCCATCACGATGGCGACCCCCGGCATGACCCCCATCTTGCCCAATGCCGGCAGCAACTGCGCCGCGACACTGCCGCCATCGGCGATCAACAGCGCCTGAAATGGCAACGCCGCCGTCTTGGGCGCCGCCACGCTGCCATCGGTGCGGATCGTCGCCGTGCCACCTTTGGTGCGTTCGTCATAGGCCGTCACCCGCCGCGCCGCCGCCAGCATCCGCGCCGGCTCGCGCGTATAGGCCACCACAGCCGTGGAGCGCCCGCCAGCCGCTTCCACGGCGCGCACGAACGCCGTCTGCGCCCGTTGGCCATAGGTTCCCACCGGTACCAGCGCGGCAAAGCGCTCGACGCCGCGCGCCCGCGCATAGCTCACGGTCCGCGCGATCGACTGGCCGGGCTGGAAGCCCAGGATGTAAACATCCCCGCCTGCCAGCCCGGAATCGTTGGAAAAGCTGATCACCGGCACGCCTTTGGTCGCCGCCACCGCCTGCACGGCCCGGACATCGCCGGCGAGCAATGGCCCGAGGAACAGCCCGGCACCCTCGGTCAGCGCGCGCGCTGCGGCGGCTTCGGCACCACCAGCCGTGTCATAGATCCGCAGATTGACACGCTTGTCGCCAGCATCGAGCAGCGCCATGTTGGCGGCATTGGCGATCGATTGACCCACCGGCGCGTTGGGGCCCGTCAACGGCACCAGCAATGCAACGCGGTTCTGCTGTGCTTCGGGCAGCGGAGCCGGTTTGACGGCAGGCGGCGCCACCACCGGCGGCGGCCCGACCACGACCGGCTTTTTCGGGCCAGCGGCACATGCCGCCATCACCAGCATCAACCCGGCGGCAAAGGCGCTGCGCACACGCGGCGCTTGCCAGCGCAACGTCACCGCGTTCAGGGTAGCCATGTGTTGTCTCCCGACCCAATCATCGAATCGTACGCGGGTCTTGCGGCCGGGCTTTACATCGTCGCCACGCCAATCGGCAATCTTGGCGACCTCAGCCCCCGCGCCGCTGCGGTGCTGGCACAGGCCAAGCTGATCGCCGCCGAAGACAGCCGCGTCACCGCCAAGCTTCTCCACCACATCGGCGTTCGCGTGCCGATGATGGCGTATCACGACCACAGCGACGACAGCGTGCGCCGGACCATCATCGCCAGGGCGCTCGCCGAACCGGTGGCACTCACCTCCGATGCCGGAACGCCGCTGATCTCCGATCCGGGCTTCAAACTGGTCCGCGACGCCCGGGCCGCCGGTGTCAACATCGTCACCATCCCCGGCCCCTGCGCCGCAATCGCCGCGCTGACGCTTTCGGGCCTGCCGACCGATCGCTTCCTGTTTGCCGGCTTTCTGCCCGCCAAGGCCGGCGCCCGCACCAGCGCCATCGCCGAACTCGCGACGGTGCGCGCCACGCTGGTGCTCTACGAATCGGGGCCGCGCCTCGCCGCCAGCCTGTCGGCGCTTGCCGCCGGGCTTGGCGATCGCGACGCCGCCATCGGCCGGGAACTGACCAAGCGCTTCGAGGAAAGCGTTGCCGGGCGCCTGTCCGAACTCGCTGCGCGCTATGCAGACGCCGCGCCGCGCGGCGAAATCGTCATCACCATTGCCCCGCCGGGCGATGCACCGGCGCCCGATGCCGAAACGCTTGATGCGGCGCTGCGCCCGGCGCTCGCCGATGCAAGCCTGAAAACCGCCGTTGCCAGTGTCAGCGCCGCGCTGAAATTACCGCGCGCCGCCGTCTATGCCCGCGCACTCGAATTGAAAGCACATGGCAAGTAACGACTCGGCAGCACGCCGCAAAAATGATCGGCGCGGCCGCCGCGCCGAAACCATCGCCGCCTGGTATCTGCGTGCCAAGGGCTATAAAGTGATTGCGCGCCGCGTACGCACCCCTGTCGGCGAGATTGATATTATCGCCCGGCACGGCGACTCCTTGATTTTTGTCGAGGTCAAGGCGCGCGCGACACTCGACAGCGCGATATTTGCGCTGCATCCTGCGGCATTGCGGCGGATCGAAGCCGCGTCGCGCGTGCTCGCCCCTCGCTACGGCAATGGCTGCACCACAACGCGAATCGATGCGGTGCTCGTGCGACCCTGGGGCCTGCCGGTCCATATGGTCGCGATCAAGCGGGAGCGGGACGGATGGAGCTGAACGAGCTGGGGCTGCTTGACGATGGCGACATCGATCTCGTCGAAGCCGGCATTGCGCTGGCACGCGCCGACCGCCCGGACGCCGATGCGGCGCGGCTGCGCCGGCTGGTCAGCGGCTGGGCCATCGCCCTGCAACGCGACACACCGCCGATTTCGGGCAGCGGCCGGGCGCGCCGCCTGTCTAACCTCATTGCAGCCGAAGCCGGGCTGACCGGCGCCGGCGATGATTATGACAACCCACTCAACGCCGATCTCATCGCCGTCGTCGAACGCGGCCGCGGCCTCCCGGTGGCGCTGTCCATCCTTTACGTCGCGCTCGCCCGCCGCGTCGGCTGGCGCGCCAACGCCCTCAACCTGCCCGGTCATGTGCTTGTCGAGATAAAGGGCGGTGTCGATGCGGCGTTGATCGATCCATTCGACCATGGCATCAACATTTCGCGTGATCGCGCCGTCGAAATCGCCCGCCACGGCGGCGGCGACGCCGTGGCCGCCACCTTCGAGCCGATGACCAACCGGCAATTGCTGATCCGCCTTATCACAAACCAGGCCAGCCGCGCCCGCAGCGGCGGCGACACCCGGCGCGCGCTCAAGCTCTACGAACGCATGACCACCATCGCGCCGCGCCTGTCCAGCCTCTGGTGGGAACGTGCCCGGCTCGAACAGTTGCTCGGCCACAACAACGCGGCGCGCGGCAGCCTCACCGCAATGCTCGAAACCACCCACGACACCGCCATGTCCCGCCGCATTCAGGCAGCACTGGCGGCGCTGGCACGGTCGGAAAGCTGAACCTGCCTGCTCCCTCCCCCACATGAGCGCGAATGCAGCGTGGGAAGGGCCGGGATGGGGGGTGTTGCTGTAACGCTATTCTGCCCCCGCCAGCCCCCACCCCAAACCCTCCCCACTCTACCGGCTGCGTCGGTGGGGGGAGGGAGCAAGACAGTCAGGAACCCGCATGTCCCTCCGCATCGCCGTCCAGATGGACCCCATCGAAGCCGTCAACATCGGTGGCGACTCGACCTTCGCGCTGATGCTCGAAGCCCAGAAGCGCGGCCACACGCTCCACCATTATCTCGCCACCGCGCTGTCCGCCGAAAACGGCCGCGTCCGCGCCCGTGCCCGGCCCTTGCAGGTCCGGCCCGAAAAGGCCGCGCACTACGGATGGACCGGCGAGACCATTACCCTCGACTTGGGCGACGACGCCGATGTCGTGCTGATGCGCCAGGACCCGCCGTTCGACATGGGCTATATCACCGCCACCCATCTGCTCGAAATGGTCCAGGGCGAAACGCTGGTGGTCAACGACCCAGCCGAAGTGCGCAACGCCCCCGAAAAGCTGTTTGTGCTGCGCTACCCCGACCTGATGCCGCCGACGCTGGTCACCCGCAGCCTCGATGAAGCCATGGCGTTTCGCGCCAAACACGGCGCAGTTGTCGTCAAGCCGCTCTACGGCAACGCCGGCACCGCGGTGTTCCTCATGGACAAAAGCGATGGCAATCTGCCGGCGCTGGTCGAATTGTTCGGCACCGTGTGGAACGAACCGTTCATGGTCCAGGCCTTCCTGCCCCAGGTCAGCGAGGGCGACAAACGCATCGTGCTTGTCGATGGCATCCCTACCGGTGCCATCAACCGCCTGCCGAAATCCGGCGAAATCCGTTCCAACCTCGCCGCCGGCGGTGCGGCGCACGCCACCCACCTCACCGCCCGCGAAGCCGAAATCTGCGCCGTGATCGGCCCCGAGCTCAAGGCGCGCGGACTGGTGTTCGTCGGCATAGATGTCATCGCCGGCCATCTGACTGAAATCAACGTCACGTCGCCAACGGGGATCGTCGCCATCGACCGCTTCAACGGCACCAACACCCCGGCGCTGATCTGGGACGCCATCGAAGCCCGCCACGCCGCACGGGCCTAACCGTCAGTCCTTGGGCGGCGCTGAAACCCGCTCCCACGCCCCCAATATGCAACCGCCGAACTCCATCTGGCTGAATGGATCGAAGACCCGTACCAGATCCCCCCGGCACTGACGGTTCTCGGTCGATTGGGTGATCAGCGCCCGGTCGCGGGCATAGGCCGAGCAAGCCGGGCCAGTATTGCGCCACCAGCCCTGTGCGGTCCGCACGAAATAGCCATTGGCTGGTGACAGATCCTTGGCGCGGATGGCGCGATTTTCGAGACAAAGCCGCGTTTCCGGCGGCGCATCGTCGGCAAATACCGGTGCGGCGACGGCAAACAAGAGCGCGGCGGTAAACAGGCAATGGCTCTGCGTCATGTCTTCACTCCTCGCGCCCCGCCGTTGATCGTATCACCCGAAACGCCCCAATGACGCAACAATTGCATCGATGTGCGTCAAATGCAGCCAGCGTCCGCCGTCGGGGAGCGTGACAATCGCCGCGCCGGGCAGCGTTGCTTCCCAGAACGACCGGGTCGCTGCAAAATCATACAGCGGGTCCATCGCCCCGGCCATCACCGTCCACGCCGCAGCGCAGCCCGGCGCCGGCGGCAACGCGCTGGCACCATGCGCCTGCATTTCGGCCAGAAAACCCTTCATCCCGAGCGCACACTGGCGGGACGCGCGGACGATATCGGCGACATTGTCGCCATCAGCGAACGCCGCCTCGTCGATGGCACTGCCGGCGACGCTTTGCAGTTGCATCCGGGCAATCTGCGCCGACGAGGTGCGCCGCGACAAAATTCGCGCAAACGCCGCCGCCAGCGCCGCGTTGCCGAAAAACAGCGCCTTGCCGCGCCCCATCATCCCCGTGAAGCGCGTATCGAGCGCTGCCGGCGGCTCGGGGCTGACCAGCACGCCGCCGAACCCCCCCGGTCGCCAAGCCGCGCCGCCGCCGTCAACGCCGCCGTACTGCCACCGCGCGCCAGCAGCGTCACACGCGCCAGCCCCAGCGCCTCGACGACATCGAGCGCATCCTCGGCGCTTTCGGCAAACGGGTCGCCTGCCGCCATGTCGGTGATCATATCGGTCAGGCCGAACCCCGGCCGGTCGAACGTCACCGGCCGCCACCCCGCCGCCTGCAATGCCGCAATCAACTTGCGCGGCTGGTGCCGGCCACCGACCGCTGGGTGGAACACCAGCAGCGGCCGCGCCTTCACCGGCCCATGATCGGTCACGGCAATCCGCCTTGGCGAACGCCGCCGCGCAATCAGCCGCAACGGCTCGGCGGCCTCACCCGGCGGCGCGATCGCCACGCTGCACGCGCGCGCCAGCCCGGCCAGCGCGTCAATTTCGGCGGCAATCCGCGCCAGATCGACGGCGTTGGCCACCCCGCATGCCTGGTACACGACCTTCAAGTCGGTCTTGGCGGCGTGGCCCGATGTTCCCGCCGCCGCTGCCGCCGCCTCGCGCGTCGCGCCCTGGGCCACGCCCTGCGCCAGCACCGCCTGCCGCCACGACAGCCCGAACAGGTCGGCAAACAGCCGGATCGTGTCGTCGGCCGGGCGCGTATCGCCGGCGGCAGCGGCAAGGATGCGGCGGATCATGTCGGTCTGCCGTCCGGCACCGGTCTTGCGCATGGCACTGCCGACCAGCTTGCGCGCCGTTTCATAGGCGACGCCGGTATCGGCCGCCGCCGCGTGCAAGTTGCCGCGGCGCGCCAAAGCCGCCGCCAGCCGGCTTTCCTGCGGACTAAGGCCATAGGCGCGCGCCGCATGGTCCCACGCCGTCGCTGCCGGGCGAAAGGCTATCACCGCGAATTCAGCGTGCCCGGCGAGCAGCGCCGCATATACATCGGTTGCCAGCGGCCAGCCGCGCGCCATCGCCGCCGTTGCCGCCGCCACCGCTACGGGCAACCGGTGCGATCATCGGCAATCGCCGAAACATTCGGCCGGTCGGCGCCGACATTGCGCACCACGCTAGCCAGCGGATCGACGCCGCCCAGCCAGGTGTGGAACCGCCGGTCGGCAACGATTACCCGTCCCTCGCGATCACAGGCTGCCGAGGCGAAACTGTCGGGATGCACGTCGATCGGTGGGCCGGCGACAGCTGCCGCAGCAACGGCAGCTTCCAGCAACGCCGCCGGCGCCGTCTCGATCGCGGCGCCCAGCCCGTCGAAATCATCCGCTAAGGCGTCGAGCAGCGAATCGTCACGGTCGGCGCGGCGAAATCGATCCAGGAAGACGGCGGCGCGGTCGATCATATCCCCTTGTCTTGCAAGCGATGCCTTTGTCCGAATACCCCCAAATGGGGCTACGGCGCGCCGTCACACCGCGCTAACACACGATTCGTGTATCTCAGTAGCTTATCGTGATGTCGGCCAGTTGGGCCATGCTCATAATCGGCTTCGCTCTGACCAGCGGGGCGATGCGGCGACGTGTCCTGATCCGGCACGTCGCCGCCTAGTGTGTTTTCCCAGTCAGATGTCTTCATCTGACGGTTGAGACCCCGCGGAAGAGCAAAGATCGAGAATGCGCGTGCGGTTCCGACTGAACGAAACGCACACTAGCGGAAAATATCCTTCGCCGCCCGGCGTGCGCCCAGTTCGGCGACGCTGGCGGCGCGGGCGAAGGGATTGGTTGCACGCTCCTCGCCAATGCTGA
>JAYUUE010000023.1:0-2184 GCA_043754785.1 Polymorphobacter sp.
GTCACCGCATCGACGATGCCGAACGCCGCCGGGTTGAGGAACGCCGAGGCGCCGACCAGCACCGCCGCCAGGCCTACCAGGCTGTGAAAGCCGGCGACCAGCTCGGGCATCGCCGTCATCTTGATATTCTGCGCGATATAGTAACCAATGCCGCCGCCGACGATAATCGCGCCGATGATGAACGGCAGGCCCTCGGTGTGGATGATCAGCGTTGTCGATACGGCAATCGCCATGCCGAACATACCATACTGGTTGCCCTTCTGGCTCGATTCCGGCGACGACAGCCCGCGCAGCGCCAGGATGAACAACACCCCGGCGATCAGATAGGCGAACTCGGCCCAGACGGGCGTTGCAGCGATGGTTTCCATGGCAAGTGCCCCTAAACTTTCCCGTCATCCGGTGCTTGACCCGGAATCGCGCTTTTCTTCACCCGGCTCGAACGGCCGGGTCCCGGCTCATTTCGCTGCAACCGGCTTTTTGTCTTTTTTCTTGTACATCGCCAGCATCCGCCGCGTCACCGCAAAGCCGCCGAAGATGTTGATGCTGGCCAGCACCACCGCGATCAGCCCCAGCCATTTCGACACCGCCGAACCGCCGACCGCCGCCGACGACGCGATCAGCGCACCAACGATAATGACGCTCGAAATCGCGTTGGTGACCGCCATCAACGGCGTATGCAGCGCCGGCGTTACCGACCAGACGACATAATAGCCGACAAAACACGCCAGCACGAAAATCGAAAGTTCCGAAACAAATTCCATGGCTTATTCCTTGCCGACCGCGTCGTTCACGAACCCGCGGTCATTCCCCCGAATTCAAATTCACGCCGCCACTGTTCGCGGCAATGGCACAGACCGACCCATCTCGGCTGCCGCTTCCAGCCAGCAGGTGATTGCATCATAGGTATTGGCCAATGCCGCTTCGGGCGTATCGCCATCTGACCGGCAACCCGGAAGCTCTGGCGCAATCCCTGAAAAACCGCCGCCATCGGCTTCGCTCAACGGAACGATGTCGACTTCATAATCCTGCGCCCTCATCGACCGTCCTTTCGCATTGCATCGATGAACCGAACCAGTTCGCGGATGTAAATCGGCTTGATCGGCCGATGCGCGGGAAAGGTCAGGATCGCCGCCATATCGGCATGTTTCACCTTGTAATGTGACCCATTGCGCGGCGGCGTGCAATCGGCGCCATTGGCGCGGCAGACGTTCACCACGTCTTCGATCCGCCAATCGCGCGAATTGGCCCGCATCGCGGCGAGTAGTTTGTCGGCACTGGCCACGCATCACGCCGCCAGCAGCCGCTCATGCACCACCGCGCCGCCCTCGGTCAGCTTGATGCCCTTGACGATATCGTCATCGGACGTCCACACGGCGGTCTTGGCGTCCTTGTCCCAGAAGGCATTGATCAGGTTGAACAAATTGCGCGAATACAGCGCCGATGCATCGGCCGCCAACCGCCCGGCGGCGTTCTTATGCCCGATGATCTTCACCCCGTGCACGACCGCCGTCTCGCCGACCTTCGAGCCTTCGACATTGCCGCCGCTTTCCACCGCCAGATCGACGATGACGCTGCCCGCCCGCATCGAAGCGACCTGCGCGTCGGTGATCAACCGCGGCGCCGGGCGCCCCGGAATCAGCGCGGTGGTGATGACGATGTCCTGCTTGGCGATGTGGCTCGACACCAACGCCGCCTGCGCCGCCTTGTAATCATCCGACATTTCGGTCGCATAGCCGCCGGCGCCCTCACCCTCGATGCCCTTGACGTCCTCGACGAAGATCGCCTTGGCCCCCAGCGATTCAATCTGCTCGCGCACCGCCGAACGCACATCGGTGGCCGAAACGATCGCCCCCAGCCGCCGCGCCGTGGCGATCGCCTGCAAGCCCGCAACGCCGACGCCCATCACGAACACCCGCGCCGCCGAAATCGTTCCGGCTGCGGTCATCATCATCGGGAACGCCCGGCCATAGGCCTCGGCGGCATCGATCACCGCCTTGTAGCCGGCAAGGTTCGATTGCGACGACAGCACGTCCATCGATTGCGCGCGGGTGATGCGCGGCATCATCTCCATCGAAAACGCCGTGATCCCGGCGGCTGCATAACCATCGATCCGCGCCCGGTCGGCAAACGGTGAAAGGATCGCCGCCAAAGTGGCGCCGCTCTTGATCCCCGGCAGGTCGGCCA
>JAYUUE010000024.1:0-6401 GCA_043754785.1 Polymorphobacter sp.
GGCATCACTCGCCACGCGCAATGCTATATCGAGCGGGATGCGCCCCAGGAATGCCACGCTCATCGCTGCAGCTTCTGTTTCGGCACCGCCATGGCCGAAGGGGTCGCTGCTCTCGCCGCAATGTGGGCAGACGTAGCCGCTCATATTCTCGATCACCCCGAGCACCGGCACGCCGACTTCCGCGAACATTGCGACGGCGCGGCGAGCGTCGATCAGCGCCAAGTCCTGCGGGGTCGAAACGATCACCGCACCATCGGGTTTCAGCTTCTGCGCCATGGTCAACTGAATGTCGCCTGTGCCGGGCGGCAGATCTATGACCAACACATCGAGCGCCCCCCAATCGGCCTTTTCGACCATCTGCAACATCGCCGAACTCGCCATCGGCCCACGCCAGATCACCGCCTTGGTCGGGTCGGTCATCATCCCCATGCTCAGCGCCTTGATGCCATGCACGCTAGTCGGTTGCAGCTTGCCGTCGTTGAGCGTCGCCCGCCCGGAAATCCCCAACAGCGTCGGCACCGACGGCCCGTAAATGTCGGCATCGAGCAGCCCGACGCTGTTACCGGCCCGCGCCAGCGCAATGGCCAGGTTTGCGGCGACCGTCGATTTGCCGACGCCGCCCTTGCCGCTGGCCACCGCGATGATCTTGCGGATGCCAGCTACCGTCGTCGCCACCGGCCGCGCGCTGGATGCCGGGGCATTGTTGCGGTCGGCGGTCAGGATGACGCGGGTGGCAGCAACGCCGGCAACGCGATTGACGGCCACCTCGACGGCGGCTTGCAAACGCTCAGCGGCGGTCTTGTCGATACCATCAACCGACAGCACCAGGCCCACATTGGCATCATCCTTGACGACGATACCAGCCACCCGGCCGCTGTTCAGAATGTCGCCACCCAATGGATCAGGCACGCCTTGCAAAGCGGCCGCCACATCATCTTTTAACGCCATGCACAGCCCCTTTTTCGGCCCTGCGGGCCAGCGACACTGTCACGCCCTCGCAATCCCGAATTACGAACCGTATATAGCGGTTTCAATGCCGATGACGAGACGTGGGATTTTGGATGCCGGTGCAGAATAACAACGACGGCGGACCTTGGGGTGAAGGCCCTGACGGCAAGGCGGGCGACGCGCCCGACCGGCCCGCTGCCGACACCGGCGGCCCCCGCAACGTTACGCCGAACCCATGGGGCGAGTCCCCGCCCGAGCGCCCGAGCGGTCCTCGCCCCACTGGGTCGCGTGACATCGACGACCTGTTGCGGCGCGGCCAAGACCGGCTGCGTGCCTCCTTCGGCGGTGACGGCGGCGGTGACAATCCTGTCGGCGATTTCTTTGCGGGCAACCTCTGGCTGTGGGCATTGGGTGCCATTGTCGCGGTCTGGATCGTGTTGACCAGCTTTTACCGCGTCGATGCACAGGAACGCGGCGTCGTGCTGCGTTTCGGTCGCTTTGTCGGCACCACCGACCCGGGCCTGCAAGTCAAGGCGCCTTGGCCGATCGACACCGTGGTGCTTAGCAAGGTAGAACAGATCAACTCGGTCGATATCGGCGCCACCGAAGGCTCTGCCGAAAATTTGATGCTGACCGGCGACCAGAACATCATCAACCTGGCCTATGCGGTGCGCTGGAAGATCAAGAATCCCGAATTGTTCCTGTTCGAGCTAGCTGAACCCGAGCAGACGGTGCGTGAAGTCGGCGAATCGGCGATGCGCGCCGAAATTTCCAAGGCGTCATTGAACGATGCCATCGGGCCGCAACGCGCGCAGATCGCCGAGCGGGTCCGCGAACGCATGCAGGAAATTCTCGACAGTTATCGTTCGGGAATCGAAGTCCGCGGCGTCGACATCAAGCAGGCTGATCCGCCTGCGGCGGTCGATGACGCTTTCAAGGACGTTTCGGCGGCACAGCAGGATGCCCAGCAATATCTCAACCAGTCGCGCGCCTATGCCCAGCAGCTGCTGGCGAGCGCGCAGGGTGCCGCTGCCGCATTCGAGGCGGTCTATGCCCAGTACAAGCTGGCCCCCGAAGTGACGCGCAAGCGCATGTACTTCGAGACGATGGAAAGCGTGCTGTCGAAGGTCGACAAGACTGTTATCGAGCCCAGTGGTGTGCAGACCTATCTGCCATTGCCCGAGGTACGCCGCCGGGCGGCCGCCGCCGAGCCGACCGCCGCCGACACTGCGTCGAGCAGCGCATCCGGTAAGTCAGGACAATAGGATGAGCCTTTTGCGCAACCCCATCGTCTGGGCGGCCACCGCCTTCACCGTCATTGTCGTTGCCATGTCGACGCTGTACACGGTGCATGAAACCCAGCAGGTCGTGGTGCTCCGGCTCGGCAAGCCTGAACGCATCGTCAACGCCTATAATCCCAAGGCGCCGTTCGGTATGTCCGGGGCCGGACTCGTTGCCAAGGTGCCGTTCATCGAAAACACCATCTTTGTCGACAAGCGCGTGCTCAACCTCGACATGGAACAGCAAACGGTGCTGACCACCGACCAGTTGCGGCTGGTCGTTGATGCCTTTGCGCGCTTCCGCATCACCGATCCGCTGCGCATGGTGCAGACGGTCGGCACCGAGCAGAATCTCAACGATGCGCTCAAGCGCATTCTCGCGTCGAAAATGCGCAACGAACTCGGCAAGCAGCCGTTCGCCTCGCTGCTCAGCCCGGAACGCACCGCGATGATGGATGATATTCAGACGACGGTGAACCGCCAGGCCAAGCAATATGGCGCCGAAATCATCGACGTGCGCATCAAGCGCGCCGATCTGCCCAGCGGTGCGCCGCTCGAATCGGCGTTTCTGCGCATGCGTTCGGCGCGGCAGCAGGAGGCAGCGACGATTCGCGCCCAGGGCCTGAAACAGGCGCAGCTCGTGCGCGCCGATGCCGATGCGCAGGCCGCCAGCACTTATGCCGGCAGCTTTGGTAAGGACCCACAATTCTATGCATTTTATCGCGCCATGCAGGCGTATCGCACCACCTTTACCGATGCCTCGTCGACGGTCGTGATGTCACCCACCAATGAATTCCTGCGCGAATTCGAAGGTCGGCAAAGCAATCGGTGAATGTCGCACTCGTTCATCGCGCGTTAGTTTCGACACCGGCATAACCCCAGCCATGCATCAGTTGCGTCCGGTGACATTTCCGCCTCCATCATGCCTTGGTCCAACTCCCGCACATCCTTCCCGCCTGAAAGGTTCTTTCCCCTTGCGTATCGTTCGCAGCCCCCTTCGCAGCCCCCTGCGCAGCATTGTCCCCGCCGCCCTTGTTCTGGCTGGTGCCGCCTTTGTTTTCGTGCCGTCGCTGGCGCAGTCACCGACCATGGCGCCACCGGTGCTGGTGCCGGCTGCTGCGCCGCCGCAGAACGCCGTTGCCCCTGCGGTGCCGATCATGCCCCCCGGCGGCGCCCCGCGCAGCTTCGCCGATCTGACGGCGCGGCTGGCCCCGGCGGTCGTCAATGTTTCAACGACGCAGAAGGTCGAAGTCGGCAAGCTGCGCGGCGGCGCGCCCAGTTCGCCGCTCGAAGAACTGTTCCGCCGTTTCCAGGAACAGCAGGGCGAAGGCGGCGCACCGGTGACCCGCGAAGCCACTTCGCTGGGTTCAGGCTTCATTATTGATCCGTCGGGCTATATCGTCACCAATAACCACGTTATTTCGGCAGGTGAAGGCCGCGGCGCGCCCGTCGATACCATCACCGTGACGCTTTCGGATCGCCGAGAATACAAGGCAAAACTGATCGGCCGGGATACGCTGACCGATCTGGCGCTGCTCAAGATCGACGCTAAGGATTTGCCCTATGTGAAGTTCGGCAACAGCCAGGCGGCGCGCGTTGGAGATTGGGCCATCGCTATCGGAAATCCGTTCGGCTTGGGCGGTACCGTGACCGCCGGTATCGTCTCGGCGCTGCACCGGAACATCGGTTCGGGCCAATATGACCGCTACATTCAGACCGATGCGAGTATCAACCAGGGCAATTCGGGCGGTCCGCTGTTCGATCTCGATGGCAATGTCATCGGTATCAACACCGCGATCTTCTCGCCCACCGGTGGAAATGTTGGTCTGGGTTTTTCGATCCCGGCCGAGCTTGCAAAGCCGGTCATCGACCAGCTGCGCGTTGCTGGCAACGTCAAGCGCGGTTATCTCGGCATCGGCATTCAGCCGTTGACGACCGATATCGCGGCAGGCCTGGGCCTGCCCAAGGACAGAGGCGAAATCATTGCTTCTGTCGAGCCCTCGGGCCCGGCGGCGCGTGCCGGCCTTAAGCAGGGCGATGTCGTGGTGCGCATCA
The DNA here is from genome assembly GCA_043754785.1 of Polymorphobacter sp. Taxonomy (GTDB): domain Bacteria; phylum Pseudomonadota; class Alphaproteobacteria; order Sphingomonadales; family Sphingomonadaceae; genus Sandarakinorhabdus. The sequence continues at coordinate 4,284 of JAYUUE010000024.1, forward strand.
ACAACAGCGACGTAACCTATGACAACACCCTTAGCTATATCGTCGCCAACACGCCGGTCGGTACCAGTGTGCCCATCGAATTGATCCGCGAAGGCGAGCGCAAGATGCTCAACGCTACGATCGCCATGCGCCCGGCCGAATCAATCGTTCAGGCGCGCGCCGGCATCACCTCCGACGATGATGAAGCCCCTGCCGACGCCAAGGACGCTGGCACCGAAGCCGCTAAGGCCAGCCTTGGGATCACGCTGCAACCGCTGACCAGTGCCTTGCGGCAGAGCATGCGGATTCCCGATACCGTCAAGGGTGTGGTGATTGCCGGCATCAACGCCGGCAGTGATGCCGCAAGCGAGGGCTTGCAACGCGGTGATGTGATCCTGCAGATCAACCAGCGCCCGACGACGACGCCGGCGGAAGCGGCCGCCGTGGTCGATGCCGCCAAAAAGGCCGGCCGCGACACGGTGCTGATGCTGGTTCAGCGCGGCACCAACCCGGCGCGTTACATCGGCGTGAAGCTGAATAGCGCAAAATGAGGTGAAGGCGGGTGGGGTCGTTGACGCCTCACCCGCCTGTCACATCTTCGATGACCGGCGCTGCGGCTTCGCGCGCGAGCGCCGCCTGGAAGCCATGTCGCGCCGTCATGCCTTCGAGCCATGCGGTCAATCGCTCCGGTAACCGGTCGCCCAGGCCGATTCGGGTGGAGAGATAAAGCGCATAGGCGACCGCGATATCGGCGGCTGTGAAGCGCCCGGCGCAGAGATAGTCCAGTCCATCCAACCGAGCCGCGACCTTGGCGAGGCGAGCCAGATACCAGTCGGCATACAGATCGCCGGCGACTTCCAGTCCGCGATGCGGTTCGAACATGCGGTAGCGCATATAGACGGTCTGCGGAAAGGTCAGCGTCGCATCGGCGTGGTGGAGGAAATCGAGAAACCAACCATAGTCCGTCTCGTTGGGGTTGACTGCGAGTGGGGTGCCGGTCGCCAGATATTGAGCAATGGCCGAGGACTCGGTCATCCGCACATCGCCGTCGACAAGGAGCGGAATGGTGCCGAGCGGGTTGAGCGCCATCCAGCCGGCGACGCGCTTGCGTGGTGGGAAGGGCAGGACCACCAGGTCGCACTCGCGCCCCAGTTCTTCAATGGTCCACAAGGCCCGCAGGCTCCGAGCCCCGGCGCAGTGGTAGAGCTTCATGCGGCGTGGCCGACGGTGAGGAAGTAATTGATCGACACATCGCTGCCGAGGTGGAAGCCGCGCACCGGCGACCAGCCGAGACCGTGGGTGGCGGTCACCGCTAGGCCGGCGTTGACGAGCGCTTCGGACAGTTCGGCGGGCGTCATGAAACGCTGCCAATCATGGGCGCCGCGCGGAATGCTGCGGGTGAGAATTTCGGCGCCGCCGATCAGCACCGCCCAACTGGCGGCGGTGCGATTGGGTGTGGACAGGATGGCGAGGCCTCCGGGGGCGAGCAGCGCGGCGAGGGCGGCAAAAAAGCTGTCGCGGTCGGCGACGTGCTCGACGACTTCGAGGCAGGTGATGATGTTGAAAGTCGCGCCGGTGACGGCCAGCGCCTCGACAGATGTGGCGAGATAGTCGATCGAAAGCCCGCCAGCAGCGGCATGGGCGGCGGCGGCGGCAATGTTCTCCGGCGCCGCATCGATACCAGTGGTTGCGGCGCCCATGCGGGCCAGCGGCTCGGTCATCAAACCGGCGCCGCAGCCGATGTCGAGCGCCCATAGCCCGATCAGCGGCACCCGCGCCTTGGCGTCGCGCCCGAAATGTGCCGATACAGCATCGTGGATCAGGCCGCTGCGCAGCGGCGTAATGCGGTGCAGCATTGCGGAGGATCCCCTGGGATCCCACCAGTCAGCGGCAAGCCGCCCGAAGAATTCGGCTTCACGCGGCGCGATACTTGAGGCCGAAACCGCCGCTGCCGCATTGGACGGCATCGAAATTCTGTTCACCTGCAGAGCCTGCTTTGCTTGCCAACGGCGGCACGCATTCCTATCAGACGGGCAGGCTGCACCCAAGCGTTTCGCTGTCACAGGCTGGCCAAGAAGGACACCGGCTTCGCAATGGCGCGGATCGTGATGAAATTTGGCGGTACTTCGATGGCTGGGA
>JAYUUE010000025.1:0-2179 GCA_043754785.1 Polymorphobacter sp.
GGTTCGTTGTGTCCGCTGTTGGGCAATGGCACGCCGAAGGCGCTGTCGGGCATCCGCCTTTCGACTTATTCCGCCCAACGCGACATGACCGACCGGGCCTATTCCAACGCCGATGGTGAGATGCTTGTCATCCCGGTCACCGGACTACTGCGAGTGCTGACCGAAATGGGCATCATGGTTGTCGCGCCGTTGGAAGTCGCGTCGATCCCGCGCGGCGTGCGTTTCCGCGTCGAGCTGTCGGATGGAAGCGCAGACGGCTATCTGGTTGAAAACCTCGGCGCCCCGTTTCGCTTGCCGGACCTGGGGCCCATCGGCGCCAACGGCCTCGCTGCCCCACGTGATTTCGAAACGCCAGCGGCGTGGTTCGAGGATCGTGACGAGCCATTCGAGCTGGTTCAGAAATTCGGCGATGCGCTGTGGACGACGACCCTTGTTCATTCGCCGCTCGATGTCGTCGCCTGGCACGGCAATCTCGCGCCGTGGAAATATGATCTGCGGCGCTTCAACACGCTCGGCACCGTCAGCTTCGATCACCCCGATCCGTCGATTTTCACGGTGCTGACCAGTCCCAGCGACACGCCGGGCCGCGCCAATGCCGATTTTGTGATCTTTCCGCCGCGCTGGATGGTGGCGGAAAACACCTTCCGGCCGCCGTGGTTCCACCGCAACCTGATGAGCGAAGCCATGGGGCTGATCACCGGTGCCTATGATGCCAAAGCCGGCGGCTTCGCACCGGGCGGCGTCTCGCTGCACAACATGATGAATGCCCATGGGCCTGATCTGGCGAGCTGGACGGCGGCGACCACCGCCGATCTCAAGCCGAACAAGATCGAACACACCATGGCGTTCATGGTCGAAAGCTGCTGGCCATATCACGTTGCAGTGGCGGCGCTGACCAGCGCGCAGCCAGATTATGATGCGGCGTGGGGCGGGTTTCCAAAGGCTGTTTTGTAAAGCCTCCGGCGGCTGGGGTGCTGGCCCCAGACTCCGCAGGTTCTTTTATACCTGCTTGCCGTCAGGCGCCGAGCTGCCCGCATCGAGTCCGGTGATCATGTCCAGCCCGAGCGCGACGTTGGAGCGGTTGCGGCCATAGAGGAAATAGAACACTAGTCCGATCACCGCCCAGCCGAAGAACACCAGCTTGGCGGTAATCGACAGGAACAGGAACAACAGAACGCAGCCTGCCGCCGCGAGTGGTGCGACAATCCACACCGCGGGGGTGCGGAAGGCGCGCTTGCGGTCGGGGTTTGACCGGCGCAGTGCCATGATCGCCAGCGCGACAAAGAAAAACGCGCACAGCGTGCCGCCGTTCGAAACGCTGGCCAGCGCCCCGACCGGGAAAAAGGCAGCGGCAATGGTGACGCCGATGCCGGTGACGATGGTGACGACATGCGGCGTCTTGAAGCGCGGATGCACTTTCGACAGCGCCGTCGGTAGCAGGCCGTCGCGCGACATGACGAAAAAGATGCGCGTCTGGGCGTACATCATCATTAATACAACGGATGGCAGGGCAAAACCGGCGGCGAGGCCGAGCATGTTGCCGACCGCCGGATGCCCGATCGAGCGCAGCACATGCGCCAGCGCCTCTTTCGAGCAGACCAGCAGCACATTGCCATCGAGGTTGCACTGGGCGACCAGCGCCGGCGAACCCGGAGTCAGGCCGTTGCCAGCGGCATCGAGCACCGGTTGGGCGCCGAAGCTGCCGATGGCGCCGGCGCCGACGAGCAGATAGAAGATCGTGCAAATGACCAGGCTGGCGATCAGCCCGATCGGGACGTTGCGTTGGGGGTCCTTGGTTTCCTCGGCGGCGGTCGAAACCGCGTCGAAGCCCACAAAGGCGAAAAAGATGATCGACGCGGCGCTGATGATGCCGCCGGTGCCAAGTGGCGCGAACGGGATGAAATTCTGCGACTGGATCGCCGGTACGCTAAGCGCGATGAACGCTGTCAACGCCAGAATCTTGACGACGACCAGCACCGAATTGACCGTGGCACTTTCCTTGGTGCCGACGACGAGCAGCGCTGTAACCGCCATGGCGATGACGACGGCGGGCAGGTTGATCAGGCCGCCGGTGGTCATCGCCACCTGCAATTCGGGGGTCATCGGATAGAATAACAGCGTCATGCGCGCGATGATGCCATCGCCATTGGCGATCATGCTCGGAACATGGATCCCGGAG
>JAYUUE010000026.1:0-6378 GCA_043754785.1 Polymorphobacter sp.
CATGCTTAGATGGTCAAGCTGGGCTCGAACCGCCGGGCTGATATTCAATGTGCATCCGACCCGTTTCATTCAAGTCTGCCGCCGCCAGCGCGAGAAGGCGCTCAGGCTGGAGTAGCCGACTAGCCCAGCAATTTCGGTAAGCGAACGCGCGGTAGAGCGGGCATAGCTTGCCACGAGGTCGCGGCGCGTCTCGTCCCGCAGACGCGTGAAGCTAGTGCCTGCGGCGGCAAGACGGCGATGCAGAGTGCGCCGAGGGATGCCAAGGTGCAGCGCGACACGGTCGATATCCGGCAATGCCGGCCGCCTTCCGAACATGGTGGTGGATGTCTATCTGCGCGGAAAAGACCGACGCATGATCATCGACACCAAATATTACGCGCAGGCACTCCAAACCCATCACGGATCCGAGAGCATCCATTCCGGAAATCTTTATCAGCTGTTTAGCTATCTTCGGAACGCGGCTGGTACGGATCCTGCCTTCGCCGGCGTGGAAGGCATGCTGCTATATCCCCGCACCGGAACGCAGCTTAACGAGCATTTCGCCATCCAAGGCCATAATGTGGCTGTCGCTATGGTCGATCTCGCTTCGCCTCGGCGCGCAATCGAACGCAGGCTTCTTGCATTGATTTATGTTGGCGACGGGTCACGCCGGTCAGAGGAGCCGCACACCAGCCAGCTCTCACAACACAGTGCCGCCTAATGCGTTAGCTCGCGCAGTGGGGCTAACTCGCGAGCGTATCGCCGGCCGGCGGTTATAGCAGAGTCGCCGACATATGCGCCGGAACCCGGTCGACGGTCATAGTGATAGCCTTGACGCTTCGCCTCTGATGCCGAACAAACCGGTGCACTGAGCCGCGTAAAGCGGCCCGCCGGGGAGATAGCAGTGCTGTTCGTTTGTTCGCAACCATTGCCGCGGCGCCCACAGTTTTGCAGGCTCACAGTATGAGCGTCTGGTCATACGCCGATATATGGGAATCGATTGCAGGCTCCTTGCCCGGTGAACCGGCCTTCATTCAGGGCGACAAGCAGCTTGGCTGGCGCGATTTCGATGCCAAGGCGAACGGTCTTGCCGAACTGTTCCTCGCCCACGGGCTCGGCCACCAGGCCAAGATCGCCGTCTACACACAGAATTGCGCCGAGTATCTCACCGCCTATTTCGCCGCTTTCAAAGCTGGCATGGTGCCCTTCAACGTCAACTATCGCTATGGCCCCGAAGAGATCGCGTATCTGCTCGACAATGCCGATGCCGAAGCGGTGGTATTCGAGGCCGGCTATGCCGATGTGATTGCACCGGTCCGCGCCCGGTTGCCGCTGGTCAAATGCTGGATCGCGATCACCCGCAACGGTGAAGCTATTCCCGACTGGGCGGTCGATTATGCGTCGGTGGCGCCGTTACCCGGCCAAGTTGTCGCACCATGGGGGCGCAGCGGCGACGACATGATGTTCATCTACACCGGCGGCACCACTGGCATGCCCAAGGGCGTGATGTGGCGGCAGGGCGACCTGCTGGCCAAGGGCAATTATGGTGCCAATCCGTTGACCGGCGTCGGCCCGCTTGCCAGCGCCGACGACGCCGGGCCCCGCGCTAGAGCCTTGCCAATGCGGCCCAAGGCAGTGATTGCGCCGCCGCTGATGCACGGCACCGGAATGCTGACAGCAATGGCAACGCTAACGGCCGGTGGCACAGTGCTTCTGTTGCCGCAGGGACATTTCGATCCCGCCGCGCTTTGGGAGCTTGCAGCGCGGCACAAGGCGTCGCGGCTGACGATCGTCGGCCAGCCCTTCGCCCAGCCGCTGCTCGAAGCGCTCGATGCCAACCCAGGGCGCTGGGACCTGTCCGCCATGGCGCTCATCACCTCGTCGGGGGCAATGTGGTCTCGTGAGAACAAGCTTGGGCTCATCCGCCACATGCCGCAGGTTATGCTGACCGACGCCTTTTCATCATCCGAAGCCTTGGGGCTCGGCACGTCAGTAATGACCGCCGGCGCGGAGATCGGCACCGCAAAGTTTGCACTCGGCCCCGATTGCGCACTGTTCACCGAGGACGGGCGACGGGTCGAACCCGGGTCGTCGGAGCGCGGCCGCGTTGCGGTCAGCGGGCAACTGCCAGTCGGTTACTACAAGGATCCGGTCAAGTCGGCGGCAACGTTTCCCGAAATCCAAGGACGTCGTTGGTCGATCCCCGGCGACTGGGCCGAAGTTGCTGCCGATGGCACGCTGACCCTGCTCGGTCGCGGCTCGCAATGCATTAACACCGGCGGCGAAAAGGTCTTTCCAGAAGAGGTCGAGGAGGCATTGAAGCGCCATCCTGCGGTGCGCGACGCGGCGGTGACCGGCCTGCCCGATACGCGATTCGGCGAACGCGTCGTCGCGCTCGTCGATCTGATGGCTGGCACTCATGCCCCTGCAGCCGGCGAGCTGATCGATCATGTCAAGGCGCTGCTCGCGCACTACAAGGCGCCGCGCCACATCCTTGTTGTCGACAGCGTCGCGCGGGCGCCGAATGGCAAGCTCGATTACAAGGTCGTCAAGGAACGCGCGATGGCGGCCTTCGGAGAAAAGGCGGCATGACCATTCGCAACAAGGCCTATGTCGCAGGCGCCTTCGAGCATCCGCTGCGCCTCGCCCCCGATCATTCGACGCCGCAGCTTCATGCCGAGTGCGCGCGCGGAGCGCTCGCCGACGCAGGGCTGTCGATGCACGATGTCGACGGCTATTTCTGCGCCGGCGATGCCCCCGGCTTCGGGGCGATGTCGATGGTCGATTATCTCGGGATCACGCCGCGCCATGTCGACAACACCGAAACCGGTGGATCATCTTACATCCTCCATGTCGGCCATGCTGCAGCAGCGATTGCGGCCGGGAAATGTTCGGTTGCCCTAATTACGCTGGCGGGGCGGCCGCGGTCCGAAGCGTTCGGCGGCTTTCGCCCTGGCGCGCCCGAAAGCGGTTTTGAAAGCTGGGTCGGCGCCTCGACGCAGAACAGTTATGCGATGTGCGCCGCGCGACATATGTACGAATACGGCACAACGTCCGAACAACTCGCGTGGATCAAGGTCGCGGCCTCGCATCACGCCCAGCATAATCCGCACGCGATGCTCCGCGATGTGGTGACCGTCGCCGATGTGGTTGGCTCGCCGATGATTTCCGATCCGCTACACAGGCTCGATTGTTGCGTCGTGTCGGACGGCGGCGGCGCGCTTGTTGTCGTGTCGCCCGAAATCGCGCGCAGCCTGAAGCGCCCGCTGGTGGCGGTGCGCGGCGCGGGCGAGGCGCTGAAGGGCCCTGCCGGCGGTCGCGGGCTCGACCTGACGACATCGGCGGCGGCGCGGTCGGGACCGGCGGCGTTTGCCGAGGCCGGAATCACCCCCGCCGATATCAAATATGCATCGATCTATGACAGCTTCACCATCACCGTGCTGATGCAGATCGAGGACCTGGGCTTTTGCGCTAAGGGCCAGGGCGGGCGCTTCGTTGCCGACGGCAATCTGATTTCGGGCGTCGGCAAACTGCCTTTCAACACCGATGGCGGCGGGCTGTGCAACAACCACCCAACCAATCGCGGCGGCATCACCAAGGTCATCGAAGCCGTCCGGCAATTGCGCGGCGAAGCGCATCCGGCGGTGCAGGTGCCCAATTGCGATCTCGCCGTGGCGACGGGGATCGGTGGCTCGCTCGGGCTGCGCCACGGCGCGGCGACGCTGATCATGGAGCGGCAATAATGGCTGAGCCCCGCAAATTGCGTGCCCCCGAGGTCAACCCGGAGAGCAACCCGTTCTGGGAAGCCGCAGCCGAGGGCAAACTGCTGATCAAGCGGTGCACGGCATGCGGGGATGCGCACTACTACCCGCGGACGATCTGCCCGTTCTGCAGATCGCCCGACACCGTCTGGGAAGTCTGTGCCGGGCTTGGCGAAATCTACACCTTGTCGACGCTGCGGCGCGGGCCGAATGCACCATTCACGCTGGCCTATGTCACCCTCGACGAAGGGCCGACTATGATCACCAACATCACCGATTGCGACCCCGATACGCTGGAAATCGGCCAGCGCGTGCGATTGCGCTTCGTCGCCAGCGACGGCGGCGCGCCCTATCCGATGTTCACCCCGGTTGGAGACTGACATGGCCACCGCCCCCGCTCCGAGCGTTGATGCGCTCGACGAGTTCAGACACGAGGTTCGCACCTGGATCGGCGCCAATTTCCCAAAGTCACTGGTCGGCAAGGGCGGCGCGATGATGACGCCCCAAGGCGCCGACAGCGCCGGACCCGAGGGGACAGCGTGGCGCAAGGCAGTCGGCGCCAAGGGCTGGGGTACGCCGACCTGGCCAAAAGCCTATGGCGGTGGCGGCCTTTCGAACGCCGAAGCAGCGGTGTTGGTAAAGGAAATGGCGCGCGTCGGTGCCTGGAGCCCGATCGGCGGCATGGGCATCCTGATGTTCGGGCCGACATTGCTCGAATATGGTAGCGAAGAGCAGAAAATGCGGCATATTCCGTCGATCTGCACCGCTGATATCCGCTGGTGCCAGGGCTATTCCGAACCTGGTGCCGGGTCTGATCTTGCTGCCTTGCAGACCTTCGCCGAAGACAAAGGCGACCACTACCTCGTCAATGGCCAGAAAACCTGGACGTCGGGCGGGCAATGGGCAGACTGGTGCTTCGCACTGGTGCGGACCGATCGGAGCCGCAAGCACGAAGGCATCAGTTTCGTACTGATCGACATGAAATCGCCGGGCGTGACGGTCAAGCCGATCCAGATGATCTCCGGCATTTCGCCGTTCTGCGAGACATTTTTCGACAATGTGAAGGTGCCCAAGGAAAACCGCGTCGGCGCCGAGGGCCAGGGCTGGACGATCGGCAAGCGGCTATTGCAGCATGAACGCACCAATATTTCCGGCGCTGGCGGCCGCGCGTCGGGGATGATGGCGCCATCGCTCGCTGATGTCGCGAAGACCCACCTCGGCGTCGATGCGAGCGGGCGCATCGCCAATGCCGAATTGCGGTTGCGCATCACGCGCTTCGAGATGGACTGGCGTACCTTCATGCTTACCGCGGCGCGGGTGACCCAGGAAGCAAAGGCCGGCGGCGTCTCCGAAGTCAGCTCGATCCTGAAGACCGTTGGCACCAAACTGGTCCAGGAACGCGCCGAACTGATGATCGAGATCGGCGGACTGCAGTCGCTCGGCTGGGAAGGCGACGGCTTCAGCGCGTCTGAACTGGCCAGCGTTCGCAGTTGGCTCGGCGGCAAGGCGTCGACGATCTACGGTGGATCGACCGAGATCCAGTACAATGTCGTTGCCAAACGCATCCTCGGCATGCTCGATCACCAGTAAAGAGACGGGAACCTCGCAATGGCCGTTTTGAGCGAAGAACAGACGATGCTGCGCGACATGGCGCGCGAATGGACCAAGAACGAAAGCCCGCTGACAGCGGTCCGCAAGGTCCGCGCCAACGGCGATCCGCGAGGTTTCGATCCCGCCACCTTTGCGGCGATGGCCGAAATGGGCTGGGCCGGAATCATCATCCCTGAGGCATTCGGCGGCTCCGATTTCGGCTGGCTAAGCCTCGGGCTGGTGCTTGAGGAAACGGGAAAGACGCTGACGGCAAGCCCGCTGGCGGCGTCGGCGCTTGCCGCTGCGGCGCTGGTGCTCGGCGACAGCGAAGCGGCGAAGTTGGCGTGGTTGCCGCAGTTGGCCAGCGCCAGCGCGATCGGCACGCTGGTAATCGATGAAGGCCCCCGCCACGACCCGGCGACAATCGCGACGACCGCGACGCGCACTGCCGATGGCTGGTCGCTCACCGGTACGAAAGCCTTTGTCCACGAAGCGCATGGCGCCGATGTCCTGATCGTGGCGGCGCACGACGGCGATGGCATCGCCCTGTTCGCGGTTCCCGCCGACGCAGCCGGGGTGACGCTGGCGACGCGGCAGCTGACCGATTCGCGCAGCCATGCCCAGGTCACGCTTGCCGATGTTGCGGTGGCCAGCGATGCCCGGATCGGCAGCGCAGCGGTTTGCGACGCCGTGCTCGACCGCGCGCGGATCATCGCGGCAGCGGAAATGCTCGGCATGGCCGAACACAGTTTCCAAATTACCCTCGATTATCTCAAGCAACGCGTCCAGTTCGGCCAGGTCCTGGCGACCTTCCAAGCGCTTCAGCACCGCATGGCCGAACTATACACGCGGATCGAACTCCTGCGATCGGCGGTCGAGGCGGCGCTTGCGGCGCTCGACGGCGGTGGTGACGTACCGGCCATGGCGGCGCTCGCCAAGGCCACTGCCAACGACGTGCTCCACCTTGTCAGCCGAGAGGTCATCCAGCTGCACGGTGGCATCGGCATGACCGATGAATATGACATCGGCTTTTACATCAAGCGCGCGC
>JAYUUE010000027.1:0-6365 GCA_043754785.1 Polymorphobacter sp.
ATAGTTTTGGCCGCATGGTGGCGTTTCATGGCCAGATGGGGATGTTCGTCCGCGCGCTGAGCTACATGATGAGCCACGGCGCCGATGGCCTGCGGCAGGTGGCCGAGGATGCGGTGCTCAACGCCAATTACATCCTGAGCAGCCTGAAGGATATTTACACCGCGCCGTTCGCCGAAACCGGCCCGTGCATGCACGAAGCACTGTTTTCGGATGACTTCCTCAGCAGCACCGGGCTGACGACGCTTGATCTCGCCAAGGCGCTGATCGACGAGGGCTTTCATCCGATGACGATGTATTTTCCGTTGGTGGTGCATGGCGCCATGCTCGTCGAGCCGACCGAAACCGAGAGCAAGGCCAGCCTCGACCAGTTGATCGGCGCGATGCGGCATGTGGCGGAGCGGATGCTGGCCGACCCCGATGACTGGCACGCCAGCCCGTACCTGGCGCCGCGGCGCCGGCTCGACGAGACAGCGGCGGCGCGCAAGCCGGTGCTGAGCTACAAGGCAGCGTGAGGGGTCGAGACCGAAACACCGATCGCGCTCGGGAGGAGCCGGGGTAAATCTGGCAAGGCCCCGAATACGGAAAAGCCCGGCCGGATTGCTCCGGCCGGGCTTTTTGTGACAGCCCGGTGGTTCAGGCGGCGACGGCAGTCTTGCTGCGGCCACTCATGACGGCCCCGACCATGCCAAAGCCGGCGATCATCAGCGCCCAGCTTTCGGGTTCCGGTACGGCGCCGGCGTTGGGGATGAACGTGCCGCTCTTGCGCGTCAACTGGCCGACCGTGTGGTTGTCGGATTCGTAACCGCCACTCTAGGAGCCTGTCGGACTTGGGAACAAATAAAGAACAAATTGGAATACTCTATCAGCAAAAGGACTCGTAATGTAGTATAACTACTATTTGATCTTAATTTGCGCCATATTATTGCCAAACTGACCCCGAGTCCGACAGGCTGCTAGCTCTGGCTGAAGACGATCTTGTCGAACGTCACGCCAGTGTCCGCGTAGAAGTTGAGGAAGGTGTAGGGTTCACCGCTGTTCGGGTTAAGGAAAGGCCCGTTCGGGTTACCATAATAGGAGGAATTGCTGGGCAGCGACTGGATGAAATCGCGCGCGTCGCTGGAGCTGAATGTGAACAGACGGTTGCCCCCGCTGTAAAAAGCCACGTTGTTGCCGCCATCCAGCGCCGATAGCCAGAAACCGAAATAGGTCACGCCGCCGACATTGCTCGACAGGTCAAGCGTGTAGCCGGTACTGCTGAAGGTAACCGCATAGTCGCCGGTGCCGCCAGCGCCGCCATATTGATCGGCAGGAATAACCGTAGCGCCGGTGTAAACCCCCGAAAATGCCGAGCCCGAGCCGAAATCGGTGGTGAAGCTGCCGGGACGGCCTTCGAAGCGCTTGACGCCGACGAACGAGAAGCCCGAGGTCGAGTCCTGAATCCCCGGCGCCTGCGATTCAAGGCTTACGCCGAACGGCAGAGCCGCATTGGCGGACGTTGAAAGCAGCGCGGCCACTGCCAATGTGACGATTTTTGTGCGCATTGCCGTGCTTGCTAAATGTGTTTCGAACTCCATACGAAAGCGGCGTGATGTCAAAATCGCCGATCTCGAGCAAGCTTAGAAAGAGTTAATTTAACGCACTGCGTCATTATGGCTCGGACAACGCCACTTTCGGCAATTGGTCAAGTTCGCGGAGCACCAGCGGCAGCATCTTGCCGACGATGATTTGCACGCCCCTCGGCGTCGGATGCAGACCATCCCCCAGCTGCATGCCGGGGACTGCCGCAACGCCATCCATGAAAAACGGATAAAGCGGCACCTTGTTGGCCGCCGCAAGAGCTGGATAAATGGCATTGAACTGCTTGACATAGGCCGGTCCCAGATTGGCCTGTGCCTGCATGCCGGCGAGCAGCACCGGGATGCCACGGCGTTTGAAGTCCTTGATGATCGCATCGAGGTTGGCCTTGGCGGCGGCCGGCGACTGGCCGCGGAGCATGTCGTTGGCGCCCAATTCGACGATGACCAGATCAGGCCTGGTATTCAGCCCGGCGAGACCCCAGGCGATGCGCGCCTTGCCCTGGACGGTCGTGTCGCCCGAAACGCCGGCGTTGATGACGGTCACGTTTCGGCCCTTGGCGCGCAGCGCCTTTTCGAGCTGCGACGCAAAGCCTTCGCCGGGGCGAAGCTGGTAGCCGACGGTAAGGCTGTCGCCAAAGGCCAGAACGGTGCGCGCGGGTGCAGCGGCGAGCGCCGACTGCGACATAAACGCCAGCGCCGGCAGCGCCGCCAACTGGTAAAGCCGCGAAATCATGCCATATCGGCGCAGCGAAAGTTTCATTCGAGCGAGCTCCCGGATCATCATGCCTCCCCATATTGTGATCGACGCCGAAAATGTCACCCTGCGCTTCGGCAGTGGCTCGGCGGCGGTTGAGGTGCTGCGCGGGGTCAGCCTGAAGGTGCAGGCCGGCGAGCGGTTGGCGATTTTGGGGCCATCGGGTTCGGGCAAGTCGTCGTTAATGGCGGTGCTCGCCGGGCTGGAGCAGGCGACGGCTGGCAAGGTTATCGTCGCAGGCGCCGATTTTTCGGCATTGGGCGAGGATGGCCTGGCGCGGGCTCGGCGTGGGCGTATCGGAATCGTTTTGCAGGCGTTCCATTTGATCCCGACGATGACGGCGATCGAGAACGTCGCGGTGCCGCTGGAGCTGGCAGGAATCGCCGATCCCGAAGCCAAGGCGCGGGCCGAGCTGGAAGCGGTCGGGCTGGGCCATCGGCTGGGACATTATCCGACGCAGCTTTCCGGCGGCGAACAGCAGCGTGTCGGGCTGGCGCGCGCCATTGCGGCGCGGCCGGCGCTGATCTTTGCGGACGAACCGACCGGCAATCTGGATGAAGCCACTGGCGACGCCGTGGTGGCGCTGCTGTTCGACCGGCTGGCCGAAACCGGCGCGACTTTGGTGCTGATCACCCATGCAGCCGGGCTGGCGGCGCGGTGTGACCGGGTGATCGAGATGAAGGACGGCCATATCATCAGCGACAGAACGCGCACGGTTTTGAACGCCGTTGCGGAATAAGGGGACCTATGACGACATTCACCTACACCGATGGCGATACGATCTGCGAAGGCTATGTTGCGCTGCCGGCGGGTGAGGGCCCGCATCCGGCGGTGCTGGTCGTCCACAATTGGTCGGGGCAAGGCGCACACGAAGCCGCGGCCGCCGACAGGCTGGCGAGCGAGGGTTATGTTGGCATCGCGATCGACATTTATGGCCAGGGTGTGCGCGGCAACCCGCTGGGTGACAACAGTGCCTTGATGGGCCCCTGGATTGCCGACCGTATGGCGTTGCGCCTGCGCATCCTGGCAGCAGTCGAAGCGGCGGCGTCGCACGCGGCGGTCGATGCCGGGCGCATCGCCATCATGGGCTATTGCTTTGGCGGGCTGTGCGCACTGGACGCAGCGCGGTCGGGCGACCCGCGGATTCGCGGCGCTGTGAGCATCCACGGGTCGTATGCGCCATTGCCCGTCCGCACGGCGCGACCAATTACCGCCAAGGTGCTGGTGCTTCATGGCTGGACCGACCCGGTGTGCCCGCCCGATGAGACGGTGGCGCTGGCGCATGAGCTCGAAGCGGCCGGCGCCGACTGGCAGATCCATGCCTATGGCCAGACCGGACATGCCTTTACAGCGGTGGGGCTCAACAATCGCGCCGGCGGAATGTTCCATCAGCCCGATGCTGATCGCCGGTCGTGGCAGGCGCTCGGCAATTTCCTGGAAGAAGTTCTGGTTTGAACCTGCCCCGGCCCCTGGCTTTGCGGCTGGCGCTGCGTGAATTGCGTGGCGGGCTGACCGGGCTGCGGTTGCTGGCGGTGTGCCTCATTCTTGGGGTCGCTGCACTGGCCGGGGTGGGGAGTTTGGCGTCGGCGATCAACGCGGGGCTGTCGGAGCGTGGGCAATTGCTGCTCGGCGGCGATGCCGAGGCGCGGCTTTCGAGCCGTTTTGCGACGGCAGAGGAGCTTGGGCGCTTTGCCACCAAGGGCAAGGTTTCCGAAGTGACTCTGCTGCGCGCAATGGTCGGCCGTGACGGCGGTGAGGATCGGCTGCTCGCCGAATTGAAGGCGGTCGATGCCAATTGGCCGCTGTACGGGCAGTTTCGCAAGGTGGGCGGCGCGCCATGCACCAGCGCTTGCATCGCGCCTGGCACGGCGGTGATCGCCGCGGCGCTGGCGGATCGGCTGCATCTGAAAACGGGCGACACGCTGACCATCGGCGAAGCGCGGCTGCGGGTGGCGGGGGTGACGGCGGAGGAGCCGGACGCAGCGGGCGAAGGCTTTGGCTTCGGGCCGGGCGTGTTGATCGCGCGCAGCTATGTCGCGGCGACCGGGTTGATGCAGCCGGGGGCGCAGTTTCGTGCGCTGTACCGGATCAAGCTGCCGGCCGGCACCGACGCGGCGGCGGTGACCAAGCGGCTGGAAGCGGCGGCGCCCGATGCGGGGTTCCAGTTCCGCGATAGAAGCAATGGCGCGCCGTCGACACGGCGCTTTGTCGACGAGCTGGGGCAGTTTCTCACCCTCGTTGGGTTGACGGCGCTTGTGGTGGCGGGCGTTGGCGTCGCCGGCGGGGTGAGCGCCTATCTCGGCGCCAAGACGCGGACGATTGCGACATTGAAAACCTTGGGCGCCGATACCGCGACGATCCGCGCCGTTTATCTGTGGCAGATCGGGCTGGTGGCGCTGGGCGCGGTTGTCATCGGATTGGCGATCGGCGCGCTGACACCGTGGGTGGTGGCACGGGTCGCGGCGGACAGTCTGCCGGTGCCGCCCGTGCTGACGCCGCAATGGGGCGCCTTGGCGACGGCGGCGGCGTACGGCGTGCTGATCGCGCTGGCATTTGCGC
Source organism: Polymorphobacter sp. (assembly GCA_043754785.1). Lineage (GTDB taxonomy): Bacteria > Pseudomonadota > Alphaproteobacteria > Sphingomonadales > Sphingomonadaceae > Sandarakinorhabdus. The sequence goes on from JAYUUE010000027.1 coordinate 4,891, forward strand.
TGTGGCCGCTGGCACAGGCGGCGCGGATGCCGGCGGCGAGGCTGTTCCGCAGCATCACCGAGCAGCGTGACCGGCCGACGCTGGCGATGGTTGCGGTGATTGTCGGCGCCGGGTTGGCGATCGTCGGCGTGACAGTCTGGAACGCCACCGACCGGTTGTTCGTGCTGGGCTTTCTGGCGGCGGCGCTGGCGCTGATCGGGCTGCTGTGGGCGCTGGCCGGGCTGATCCGCTGGCTGGCGGCGCGCGCGCCGCAGCCGAGGGGCGCGCTGGCAAGGCTGGCGCTGGGCAATCTGCACCGGCCGGGGGCGCCGACGCGGCAGTTGATCGTGGCGCTGGGGCTGGGGCTGACGCTGTTTGCGACGCTGGCGGTGATCGAGACCAATTTCACCGGGCAGATCGACCGCACATTGCCGGCTAGGGCGCCGACTTTTTTCGTCATCGATATTCCCAATGACGGCAAGGATGGTTTCACGACGATGATCGCCGACCAGGCTCCCGGCGCGGCAGTCACCATCGTGCCGAGCCTGCGCGGACCCATTACGGCGGTGAAGGGGGTGCCGGCGAGCCAGATCAATGTCGGGTCGGAGGTGTGGATCCTGCGCGGGGACCGAGGCCTGAGCTATGCCGCCGATTTTCCGCCGAACAACACGCTGGTTAGCGGCAAATGGTGGCCGAAGGATTATTCGGGCCCACCGTTGATTTCGATCGATGACGATGCGGCCAAGGCGCTGGGGCTGAAGATCGGCGACTCGATCACCGTGTCCGTGTTGGGTGTCGAAGTAACTGCGACGATCGCCAATACGCGCAAGATCAACTGGCAGTCGCTCGGCTTCAACTTTGCCATGTTGTTTGCGCCTGGCGCGCTGGAGGCGGCACCGCATGGCTGGATGGCGACGCTCAGCGTGACACCAGAGCAGGAGCGCGGCGTGCAGGCGGCACTGGGCCAGCAATTTCCCACGGCATCGGTGGTGCGAGTCAAGGATGTGCTTGGGCAGGTGTCGGAATTGCTGGGGCAGCTTTCGGCGGCCATCCGGGCCGCGGCCGGGGTAACGGTGGCGGCGGGTATCGCGGTGCTGATCGGCGCGCTGGCGGCCGGGGCGCGGGCGCGAACCTATGACGCGGTGCTGCTCAAAATGCTGGGGGCGACGCGGGGACAGGTGGCGCGGGCGACGCTGGCCGAATATGGGCTGCTGGCGCTGATCGTCTCGGGGCTGGCGCTGTTGCTCGGCGGCTTGGCCGGCTGGTATGTCATCACCCAGGTCTTCAAGCTGGAATTTCAGCCGGATTGGGCGCCGGTCGCCGGCACGGTCCTGGCCGGGGGGACAGTTACTGTGCTGCTCGGGCTGGCCGGATCGTGGCGGGCGCTGTCGGCGCGGCCCAATGCGGTGCTGCGCGACCTTTGATGACAAATCTGTCATGCGCAGCCATTGAAAGTTCGGCTTCGATGCGCGATATTGGTGTCGATCCCGGCGATG
>JAYUUE010000028.1:0-2158 GCA_043754785.1 Polymorphobacter sp.
TGCACCAGGTCCGCCAGCGTGACCGCCGCGAGAGCATCCCTTACGGCACGATTGATCGGCCCCCAATGGCCCCTGACGCCGCAATGCCCTTCGATGGCGCAATCGCTGGCGTCGCCAGACAAGCAATTGGTCAGCGCAATCGGGCCATCAACCGCCTCCACAATCGCCGCCACACTGATGGCAGCGGGACTCTGGGCCAGCGAAAACCCGCCCGCCACGCCGCGCGACGCCGTCAACAAACCGCTCCGCGCCAACGTGCCCATCAGCTTCGCCACCGTCGGCGCTGGAATCCCCGTGACGTCGGCAACCCGCGCCGCCGACAGCCGTTCGTCCGGCGCGCGCGCGGCGGCCGTCATCACGACAACGGCGTAATCGGCAAGGTTGGTCAGGCGGATCAAGCATAGCCCCTAAAGCGGAGTAATTTCATCCGGTATATGGGCTGAAGCGCCGAAAAGTCAATGCGGCAAAGGTCGATCAGCTGGCCCCGCCACACCCTCCACCCCGGCAGGATAACGAAATCGGGTCGTGCCAACCCCGACAACCCCGCTTGTGCCGAGCCACACCGCGGGACACGCCGTTCCCTCACCCGCCATTTACCGCTACCCCTCCGCGATGATCGACGCCGCCGCCCTCCGCGCCCCGCCCCGCCTCGCCTTCCCGGCCATGCTCGCCGGCAGCGCTGCATTGGCGTTCGGCCCCTGGATGGTCCGCCTCGCCGATGTCCCGCCCGCCGCATCGGCCTTCTGGCGGCTGGCCCTGGCAGTCATCCCGCTGATCCTCCTCGCCCGCATCGTCGCCGGCTCTGCCCCGAACATGATGCTGGGCCTTACTCGCCGCGCTATCGCCCTCACCGCGCTCGCCGGGCTATTCTTCGCCGGCGACCTCATCCTCTGGCACTTCGGCATCATCCGCACGACACTCGCCAACGCCACATTGCTGTCGAACGCCGCCAGTTTCTTGCTGCCGTTGTGGGGTTTCGTGGTCCTGCGCCACCGTCCCGGCAGAACCGCGCTGTTCGCCATCACGCTCGCGCTTGCCGGCACCCTGCTACTCGTCGGCCAAAGCGCCGAAGTGTCGGATCAGCACGTCATCGGCGACCTGCTGTGCCTGGGCGCGGCGGTGCTCTACACCGGTTATCTGATCACCGTTGACCGGGTGCGCGGCACGGTTGCTGCCTTGCCGCTGCTGGCGCTATCGACCTTCGCCGGCGCCATCGCCCTGCTGCCGTTCGCGCTGGCGAGCGGCAATATCTGGCCGACAAACTGGGCGCCGCTGCTTCTGCTCGCATTCGGCAGCCAGGTCATCGGACAAGGGCTGGTGGTTTATGCTGTCGGCCATTTGAGGCCGCTCGTCGTCGGCCTCACCCTGCTGGTCCAGCCGGCAATCAGCGCCACCATCGGGGCGCTCAGATTCGGCGAAATCCCCGGGGCCATCGCAATCACCGGCGCCGCGCTGGTCGTCGCGGCGCTGATCATGGTGAGGTTGCCGGAGCGCCGGTAACCTTCCTCCCCCCCTTCACAGGGAGCGACAAAAATCACCGGAACGGCGGCTCGTCAAACGCCCGCAGCTTGCGCGAATGCAGTCCCGGCCCCGCTTCGCGCAAAAGCTTTACCGCTTCGATGCCGATATGCAGATGCTCCGAAATCGCGCCTTCGTAAAAGCGGTTGGCCTGCCCCGGTAGCTTGATCTCCCCGTGCAACGGTTTGTCCGACACACACAACAATGTCCCGTAAGGCACCCGAAACCGATAGCCCTGCGCCGCAATCGTCGCTGATTCCATGTCGATTGCCACCGCCCGGCTTTGGTTGAAGCGCAGCGCCGAGCGCGAAAAACGCAATTCCCAGTTGCGATCATCGGTGGTCACCACCGTGCCGGTGCGCAGACGCGGCTTCAGCGCCTCGCCCGCCGCGCCGGTCACCGATTCGGCGGCGGCCTGCAGCGCCTTTTGCACTTCGGACAGCGCCGGAATCGGAATCTCCGGCGGCAACACGTCATCGAGGACATGGTCGTCGCGGAGGTACGCGTGCGCCAGCACATAATCGCCAATCGCCTGGCTCGGCCGCAAGCCGCCGCAATGGCCGATCATCAGCCACGCCTCGGGCCGCAGCACGGCGAGGTGGTCGGTGATCGTCTTGGCGTTCGCCGGACCGACGCCGAT
>JAYUUE010000029.1:0-2153 GCA_043754785.1 Polymorphobacter sp.
CTGTTGATGCCGCCGCGCCGCCACCCGGCCGACCTGCTCGGCATGACCACGGCCGACAGCAACAATGGCCTGATCGTCACCAGCATCAAGAGCGGCAGCGCGGCCGATCGCGCCGGCATCCGCGTTGGCGATGCCATCACCGGCCTGGACGGGGCGCGCATCACCTCGCGTGCCTTGGCGCTGCGGCTGGAAGCGCGCGATGAAAACCGCGCGGTGATTGACATGACAGTCGCCCATGATCATGCCGTGAGGCGTGTGACGTTGAAACCGGCGGAGGATTGACTTGGTGAGCCGCAAGATTCTCGTCGTCGAAGATGATCCCACGACCGCTGAATTCATCACCAAGGGCCTTGTCGAAGCCGGTTACAACGTCGATCGTGCTGACAATGGTCGCGACGGGTTTTTCCTCGCCAGCGACGGCAGTTACGACGTGGTGGTGCTCGATCGCATGTTGCCGGCGCTCGATGGTCTCGCCGTGCTCGCTGCGCTGCGGGCGGCGAAAATCGAAACGCCAGTCATCATCCTCTCGGCGCTCGGCACCGCCGATGATCGCATTACCGGGTTGACCGGCGGCGCCGACGACTATCTGGTCAAGCCGTTCGTCTTTGCCGAACTGCTGGCGCGGCTCCAGCGGCTGGCGCGGCGCGGCAGCCCGGCCACAGCCGTCGAAACCCGGTTGAGCTGCGCCGATCTCGAGCTCGATCTGCTCGCCCGCCGCGTCAAGCGCGGCGCTATGACGGTGGCGTTGCAGCCGCTCGAATTTCGCCTGCTCGAATTTCTGATGCGGCACCAGGATCAGGTCGTGACGCGCACCATGGTGCTCGAAGGTGTCTGGGATTATCATTTCGACCCTGGCACGAACATCATCGATGTCCATGTCAGCCGGTTGCGGCGCAAGATCGACGCCGGCTTCGGCAAGCCGCTGCTCCACACCATCCGCGGCGCCGGCTACCGGTTCGGGCCCGAGGCCTAGCGCCGGGTGGGGGTCCGCCGGTTTTTTGCCTCGGCGACGGCGCGGCTCGTCGCGCTGATCTTCGTGCTGCAAATCGCCATGACCGGCGGCGTGCTGCTGCTGGCGCGCAACGCCATCCTCCAGCAATCGGCCCGCGACCGGCAGGAGATCGTCGCCGAAGTGACCGAGGACCTGCGCGCCTGGCACGATCGCGGCGGCGACAAGGCCTTGGCGCGGGAGATTACCGCCCGGCTCGATACGCTGCGCGGCGAAAATCTCGTGCTGCTGCTCGCTGGCACCGATGGGCATATCATTGCCGGCAATCTGGGCGCCTGGCCGCCGGTGGTGGCCAAGACCACGCGCTGGCAGACCATCGACCTGTATCGCACCGGCGCCGAGCGGGCCGAACGGCTGGGGGTCAGCGCCGTGACCCTGCCCGGTGGCAGCCACCTTTTGACCGGCCACGTCATCGAGGCCGATGTTCGCTACGCACAGGTCAGCCAGCGCGTGCTGATCGCGGCCTTTCTGTTCACCGTGCCGCTGGCGCTGCTCGTTGCCGCTGCCATGACCCGCGCCATCAACCTGCGCGTCGCCGGCATCGCCAGCACCGCGCGGGCGGTGGCTGAAGGTGACCTCGCCCGCCGCGTGCCGCTGGATGGCAGTGGCGACAGTTTCGACCGGCTCGGCAACGGGGTCAACACCATGCTGGCGCGCATTCAGACGCTCGTCGAGGAGCTGCGCATCGTCACCGGCAGCCTGGCGCATGATCTGCGCGGGCCGATATTTCGGCTAACCGCGACGCTGGAGGAAGCGCGCGCCGCCACCGATGATCCGGTGGCGGTCACGGCGATGGAGCGGGTTTCGGCCGAGGCCAGCGCCTTGCAGGCCATGCTGGCGACGGCGATGCAGATCGCCCAGGCCGAGGCCGGCATCGGGCGGGATCGCTTCGGCGAAGTCGATATTGCCGAAATGCTGGGGGATATTGCCGAACTCTACGTGCCCGCCGCCGAAGACGTTGGCATCGCGCTGCACGTGGCGCCTGTAACCGGGCATTTCCGCCTGCACCGCGACCTGGTGGCACAGGCGATCGGCAACATGATCGACAACGCCATGCGCCACGCCTTTGGCGTCACGAAAAACGCAATGGGGGCAACGCAGATCACCGTGTCGGCAGTCCGCGATGGGCCGGCCCTGGCGATCA
>JAYUUE010000030.1:0-2146 GCA_043754785.1 Polymorphobacter sp.
TGCAGATGCGGTCGGACTGGCTGATCCCGATCTGCACCGGCGGCGAGCGGTTGAAGACCGATGGCGTCAAGGCGCATCCGACGCAAAAGCCCGAGGCACTGCTTTACCGCGTGCTGCTGGCGTGTACCGAGCCTGGGGATATCGTTGTCGATCCGTTTTTCGGGACGGGGACCACGGGGGCTGTCGCCAAGCTTTTGGGGCGGCACTTCATCGGCATCGAGCGCGAAGAAAAATATGTGAAGGTGGCGGAGGCGCGGATTGCTTCGCTGCTGCCGCTGTCGGGCGGCGACATGACCGTTAGCCAGGGCAAGCGCGGCGAGGTGCGGATTCCGTTCGGCTCGCTCGTTGAATCGGGCCTTGTGCGGCCCGGGACGCGGCTGATCGATCCGCAGCGGCGCCACCACGCCGAAGTGCGTGCCGATGGATCGCTGAGCATGGGGACGAAAACCGGTTCGATCCACCAGCTGGGGGCGGCGGCGCAGGGCTTGCCGAGCTGCAACGGCTGGACCTTCTGGCACATCGAGGAGGCGGGGACGCTGGTGCCGCTCGATGCCAAGCGGGCAGTGTATCGGGCGAGTGTGGGGACGGCGTGAGGGTTGGGCTGACGCTTTAAGATAGAACGGCTGTGACCATGACGCATTATTACCGACCGCTGGCGCTGGGCGACGGCTTGCCGCTCGCCGGCGGGCCGCTGCGCTTTGCGCGGGTGGAGGTGCTGGCGCGCGGGAAAGCAGCGCGGGTCATGGCAGCGGACGCGGTGCCCGATGCCGTGCTGGCTGCGCTGACGCGGCCGCGCGCGGCAGTGGCCGGGTTGCCGGATGGGCGCACTGGCATCATGGGCATTCTCAATGTCACGCCGGACAGTTTTTCGGACGGTGGCCGGCACGCGGTGCCGGAGGTGGCGGTTGCGGCAGCGCGGGCGATGGCGGCAGCCGGCGCCGATATTGTCGATATCGGCGCGGAATCGACGCGGCCGGGGGCGGCGCCGGTCGATGCGGCGACCGAAAACGTGCGGCTGGCGGCGGTGCTGCCGCAGCTGGCGGGGCTGAACTGGAGCATCGACACGCGCAAGGCCGGTGTGATGGCGCAGGCGCTCGATGCGGGGGCGGCGCTGGTCAATGACGTGTCGGCACTGGGGCATGACCAGGGCGCGCTGGCACTGGTGGCGGCGCGGGGATGCCCGGTGGTGTTGATGCATGCGCAAGGGGCGCCCGAGACGATGCAGGCGGATCCGGTCTATGGCGACGCGCTGCTCGATGTGTATGATTGGCTGGCGGCGCGGATTGCGGTGTGCGAGGCGGCGGGGATTGCGCGCGAGCGGATCATCGCCGATCCGGGGATCGGCTTCGGCAAGACGCTGTCGCATAATCTGGCGCTGCTGCGCGGGCTGACGCTGTTTCACGGGCTCGGCGTGCCGCTGTTGCTCGGGGCGAGCCGCAAGGCGCTGATCGGGCGGATTTTCGCCCTCGCGACCTCTGGCGCGAAAACTGGCAGCGATGTGGCGTCCGATGCGCGGTTGCCGGGCAGCCTGGCGCTGGCGTTGCATGCGGCAGCCTGCGGCGTGCAGGTGGTGCGGGTCCATGACGTGGCTGAAACGGCGCAGGCGCTGGCGGTATGGCGCGCGACTTTGTGAGGTTTGACACGGTGCCGGCTTGTGCAATGCAGCGTGACATCTTAACAACGCTGCTGCATCACCGCGACGACGCGCACATCCGTGTGCACGGGGCGCAAAATCGAGCACGGGAACGACCATGGCCAACAATGGCGACACTTCGGCGAAGCCGCCGACCGATCATCACAGCACCTATGAAGGGTTTCTGTCGGCGTCGAAATGGGGGATCATTTTTGTTGTCATAGTCCTGATTTTGCTGGCTATGTTCCTCGTCCATTAAAGCGCAGCAGACGGACTGCCCGAACAGCCCTTTGGGGGGGATACAATGAAAATTGCCGTGTTGCGTGAGACCGCCGACGCCGAACCGCGTGTCGCGGCGACTGCGGAGACCGTGAAGAAGTTTATCGGGCTGGGCGCCGAAGTCGCGGTCGAAGCCGGCGCCGGGACCGGCGCGAATATTGCCGATGGCGCCTACGCCGAGGCCGGGGCGACCGTCGGGGATCGGGCAGCGACCATCAGCGGCGCGGACCTGGT
>JAYUUE010000031.1:0-2141 GCA_043754785.1 Polymorphobacter sp.
GCAACTGCTCTCCCTCGTGCGTCGTCGCCAACCCCCGCGCGTGGCGATGGAACAGTTTGGCGCCGATCTGCTCCTCCAGTGCGCCAATCTGACGACTGAGCGCCGGCTGGCTCATGTGGAGACGCCGGGCGCCTTCGGTGAAGCTGCCGGCTTCGGCAACGACCTCGAACAACCGCAACTTCTCCCAATCCAGGTTCATCAAGCGCCTGCCCCCAGCCTCCGCCTATTCCGCCGCTGCCGCCAGTTCATGCGCACCGTGCGCCATGAAGCGCTCGGCTTCCAGGGCCGCCATGCAGCCCATGCCGGCCGCCGTCACCGCCTGGCGATAAAGCTTGTCCTTCACATCGCCTGCGGCGAACACCCCCGGCACCGATGTCGCGGTCGAATCGGGTGCGGTAATCAGATACCCCTCGTCGTCCATCGCCAGCTGCCCGACAAACAACTCTGTCGCCGGCACATGGCCGATGGCGACGAACAGTCCATCGGTCGCCAGCGGCCGGGTGGCGCCAGTCACCGTGTCGCGCAGCACCACGCCGGTGACGGTCAACGGGTCGGCACTGCCCTGAACGTCGGCAATCTCGGCATTCCAATGCGTTTCAATTTTCGGATTGGCAAACAGCCGCGCCTGATTGGTCTTGTCCGCCCGCAGTTCGTGGCGGCGATGTACTAGATGCACCTTCGATGCAAAGTTGGTCAGGAACAGCGCTTCCTCCACCGCTGTATTGCCGCCGCCGACGACTGTGACGACCTTGTTGCGGAAAAAGAACCCGTCGCAAGTGGCGCACGCCGACACGCCGAAGCCGCGGAACCGCGTTTCGCTTTCGATGCCAAGCCAACGCGCCTGGGCCCCGGTGCAAATGATCAATGTGTCAGCCGTCCACTGCGCGCCCGAGTCGGTTTCGACGACAAACGGCCGCCGCGTGGTATCGACTCGGGTGACGATATCACTGATCAATTCGGCGCCGACATGCCGCGCTTGTTCGGCCATGCGCACCATCAGGTTCGGCCCCAGCACCGACACATCCCCGGGCCAGTTTTCCACATCGGTGGTGATGGTCAGCTGACCGCCGGGTTGCAGCCCCTCGATCAGCACCGGCGCCAGGGCCGCGCGGGCCGCATAGATGGCGGCTGTGTAGCCGGCCGGGCCCGAACCGATGACGAGGACACGAAAGTGACGTGATGCAGGCACTTGGCAGAACTCCCGATCTTGATGATCCAGTTAAGCCTTGCCGGCGCGTTTTGCACCCCCTTCACGCACCAGCAAGTTTCGACAGTTTCGGCTCATGGACTTGCGGGTTGCGGCAATATTGTTATGACTATCGCGGTCTCAACGCCGCGGAGTTTCATCAATGCATCGCTCCCGGCTACCCATCGATGATATCGATCGCGTCATCCTGCGGCACCTTCAGGCTGAAGGTCGCATCACCAACGTCGACCTTGCCGAGCGTGCTGGCCTCACCGCGCCGCCGTGCCTGCGCCGCGTCCGTGCACTGGAGGAAAACGGCACCATCCTCGGCTATCACGCCGATCTGGAAGCGCAATCGCTCGGCTATGGCATTACGGTTTTTGCCATGGTGTCGCTGAAAAGCCAGGCCGAGGACGACCTGAAGGCCTTTGAGGAACACGTCGTGCTGCTACCACAGGTCCGCGAATGCCATATGCTCAATGGCGAAATCGATTTCATTCTCAAGGTCGTCGCGCACGACCTGCAGGAGTTTCAGAAGTTCCTTACCAGCAAGCTGACACCGGCGCCGAACGTGGAGAGCGTGAAGACCAGCTTTGTGATCAGAACGGCGTTGACGAGGCCGGGGGTACCTGTCGACTAGCCGCGAGCCCGCCGGCCGCGCGCGGACAGGGAGACCGGCCGGCGGGGCGGTCGGGACCCCCGACCGATCCCGTCCGACGCCGCGGCGGGGCCGTCGGACGAGTCAAAAAAAGGCGGGCTGTTGCCCGCCTTTTTTCGTTCGCGTTCCGGTCTTGCGCCTGTTGCGCGCGGCACGCGCACTCGCGGGTTGCGACTAAAACCTTACCCTTGCCCCCAGCCGGATTTGCCACAGCGACACATTGTCCGAAGTCAGCGCCGGCGACCGGAAGTTCGAGTAGGTATATTGCGTGCACGGCGCCGTCACGAGGTTGCCGTT
>JAYUUE010000032.1:0-2138 GCA_043754785.1 Polymorphobacter sp.
CGCAGTCCGGCGACGATAGTGGTCTGGTCGGTGGGATCGCTGAGATAGTTGGGCCGGATGGCGGGCCGATCGAGCGGCGCTGCGGTCTTGATATGAATCGTCCCCCGGCTTTCGGGGCGCAACTGGCACGGTGCAATCGTAAGGCCGGGGAGGCGCTCCAGCGCCATTTTGCCGGTTTCGGCAAAGGCTTCGACATCGCTGGTGGCGGGCAAAATGTGATATTGCACATCGGGCCCCGACAGGCCGGGACGGGTGCGGACATAGGCCTGGATGTGCGCCGCCGAAAGCGTCAGCAGGCCCTTGCGCTGCGTTGCATAGCGCGCAACCTCGCGCACCAGCCGCCAGCCACGGCTGAGTTCGTTGACACTGATGCAGTCGTGGAGGCGGAAGGTGGCACCGACGACATAGTGATCCTGGAGGTTGGCGCCGACGCCCTTGAGCGCGTGGACGACCGGCACGCCGGCGGCGGTGAGCACCTCCGGGTCGCCGATGCCCGACAGTTCGAGCAGTTGCGGCGAGTTGATCGCGCCGCCTGACAAAATGACTTCGCGGCGCGCCCTAGCTTCGATGCTGGTGCCGTTCTGGGTGTAGCGCACGCCGATCGCTTTCTTGCCGTCGAGCAGCACGCGCTCGGCCTGGGCGCGCACGTCCAGCGTCAGGTTGCTGCGTTTCATCGCCGGGCGCAGATAGGCCATCGCCAATGACCAGCGCCGGCCATTTTTGACGGTCATCTGGAAATAGCTGATGCCATCTTGCGCGGCGCCGTTGACATCGTTGTTGAACGGCAGCCCGGCCTCGACGCCGGCCTTGATGACCGCGTCGGAAATCATGTGGGTGTCGCGCGGGTCGGAAACGTTGAGCGGGCCTTCGCTGCCGTGGTTTTCGTCCGCGCCAAGCCGTTCATTGCCTTCGGCGCGCTTGAAATAGGGCAGCACGTCGCTGTGGCTCCAGCCGGTGCACCCCAGCTGGGCCCATTGGTCGAAGTCCGCCGCCTGGCCGCGCACATACAGCAACCCGTTGATCGATGACGAACCGCCGAGCACCTTGCCACGCGGCCAGATGTGCGGTCGGTTGCCTGAGGTCGGGTCGGGTTCGGTCTCGTAGAGCCAGTTGACCTTCGGGTCCTTCAGTGTCGTCGCATAGCCGATGGGGATGTGGATCATCGGGTTGGTGTCGCGGCCGCCCGCTTCCAGCAACAGCACCGTGGTGGCGCCATCCGCCGTCAGCCGGTTGGCGAGGACGCAGCCGGCGCTGCCGGCCCCGACGATGATGTAATCAAACTCTCGCATGGCGCCATTGTCTCCGCTTCCGCAACTTGGTGCGGTAGCGCCTTCATCCGCCAAAGCCGGGATTGCGTCTATGGCACTAAAGGTAGCCACACCGCGCTGGCCTGGCCGGGGCCATGAGCGATGCTTTGCGTAGCGAGTTTATAGTCGCCGGCCACGGCGTTGAAGATGTTGGGCATGAAGGTCTGCGGGTTGCGGTCATACAGCGGGAACAGACTCAATTGGACCTGGACCATGATGCGGTGGCCCGGCGCGAAGACATGGTTGACGTTGGGCAGCCCGAATTTGAGGTTTTCGGTCTTGCCCGGCGTCAGCGCGGCGGGGGTGGAAAAACCGCAGGCATAGCGGCCGCGAAAGATTTCAATGCCGACGGGAAGTTGCATCCCGGCGGTTTTGTGCTTGCCGGTGACGTCGTCGGGATAAACGTCGATCAGCTTGACCACCCAGTCGCTGTCGGTGCCGCTGGTGGCGGCGAACAGATCGACCAGCGGCTGGCCAGCGATATGGACTGCCTTGTCCAGCGGCGCGGTGGTGAAGCTGATGACGTCGGGGCGATCGGCGACAAAGCGCTGGTCGGCGACGAGCCAGGGTTTCCAGACATCGGCGTCGCGCAGGTGGATGGGGCGCGGCACGAATGGCACGGGCTTCGCCGGGTCCGAGACATAGGTGTCGGTGGGGGCGGCGGCGGCGGCGGTGAACGACAGGCCCTTGTCGGCTTGCAGATAGAGCGGCGTCGCCTTGCCCATCGGCCAGGCTTTGGCGCGCTCCCAGCCCCCGGCTTTGGCATCCCCGCCGCCGGTGGCATAGGTCAGCACCGCCGGCGTGTCGGCGCGCTTGCCGCCGGTTTTGAGA
>JAYUUE010000033.1:0-6276 GCA_043754785.1 Polymorphobacter sp.
GCGGACCCGGCAAAGGCCTGCTGCATTCCCAAAAACCCGCGCGGCCCCGCCATCGCCACCAACGATCCCGCAGCGCCAATCCCGCAGCGCGTGCTGAAAGGCGGCAGTTTCCTCTGCGCCCCCAGCTATTGCCAACGCTATCGCCCGGCCGCCCGCCACGCCGAATCGATCGACACTTCGACCTGCCACATCGGCTTCCGCTGCGTGGTGCGCTCCTAATTCCTTTCCCTGACGGTGAAAGCGGCTCCCGCGCCATCGCCGCGAGGTCTCCCCAATACCGCCAGTTCGTCGCCCCTAAGTCTTTTCACGGTTACGCCCCCACCCCCAGCCGCTATGACGTTAACGTCAACCAATGCGGCGGGAACCATCATCATGGCCTATGAACATATCCTTTTCGCCGAGACCGATGGCGTTGCCACCCTCACCATCAACCGCCCCGAACGCATGAACGCCCTCCACGTCGGCGTCATCGCGGAAATGATCGACGCCGTTGACCGCGTCCGCGACAGCGCCGAATCCGGGGGCACCGCCCGCGTCCTCGTCCTCACCGGTACCGGCCGCGCATTTTGCTCGGGCGCCGATCTTGCTGGCGGTGGCGCCGGCGTCGGGGCTGCAAGCGCCGGCCCGCCCGACGCTGGCAAAGTCCTCGAAACGCATTTCAACCCACTCCTCGAACGGCTGTTCGCCCTCCCCGTCCCGTTTATCACCGTCGTCAACGGCGTCGCCGCCGGTGCCGGCTGTTCCTACGCGCTGGCCGGCGATATCGTGATCGCCGCGAAATCCGCTTATTTCCTCCAGGCCTTCGTCAATATCGGCCTCGTCCCCGATGTCGGCTCGACCTGGCTGCTGCCGCGCCTTGTCGGCAAGGCCCGTGCCCAGGCGATGATGATGCTCGGTGAACGCATTCCCGCCGAAACGGCGCAAGACTGGGGCATGATCTACAAGGTCGTCGATGACGCCGATCTTGCCAGCGTCGCCGCCGCCATCGCTGCCAAGCTCGCGGTCGGCCCGACCCGCTCCTATGCGCTCATCCGGCAGGGAGTCCGCGACAGCCTCGACCTCAGCCTCACCGAGGCGCTGATGACCGAACGCCGCAACCAGCTCAAGGCCGGCCGCACCGCCGACTTCGCCGAAGGCGTCACCGCCTTCCTGCAAAAGCGTCCCACGGCCTTCACCGGCAAATAGCGCTCGAGCGCCGTCCAGCCGCTTGACCCGCATGGCGCGCCCGTTCAAACACGCGCCATGGATGCCGCCCCGCTAGATACTCTCTCGTTCGAGGATGCGTTGAAACGCCTCGAAGCCATTGTGCAGCGGCTGGAAGGTGGCGAAGCCAGCCTCGAGGATTCGATCACGCTTTACACCGAAGGCCAGTCGCTGAAGGCGCACTGCGAAACCAAGCTCAAATCGGCCAGCGCGCGCATCGAAGCCATTCAGCAGAACGACTCTGGTGAGGCCATCGGCACAAAGCCTTTTGATACCGCCGCCGCTCAGCCGTTCGCTCCCGCGTCCGCGAAACAATGAGCTCGAAAGCCGATATGGTCCACGCGTCGATCAGCCTGAAACCAGCGCTGGACGCCATCGGCAAGGCCATGGATCAGCGTTTCGACCGGCTGCTGCCCGTACCCGACGACAGTCGCGCGCAATTGTTCAACGCCATTCGCCATGCCGTCATGGGTGGTGGCAAGCGCATGCGCCCGCTATTGGTAGTTGCGGCCTGCGACCTGTTCGATATCGACCGTGAAAAGGCACTCCGCGTCGCCCTCGCCATTGAATGCGTGCATTGCTACTCTCTCATTCACGACGACCTGCCGTGCATGGACGATGACGACCTGCGCCGCGGCAAGCCCACAGTTCACAAGGCTTATGACGAAGCCACTGCCGTGCTGGCCGGCGATTCGCTTCATGCCTTGGCCTTTCAGATACTTGCCGAACCAGCAACTCATGATGACCCCGTCGCCCGTGCCGAACTTGTCATAGAACTCGCCGAAGCATCGGGCCCCGTCGGCATGGCCGGCGGTCAGATGATGGACCTGGTGGCCGAGCACGAGCTTTATGACCTGGCCGGCGTCACCCGCTTGCAACAGCTCAAGACCGGTGCGCTGATCGGTTTCTGTCTGGAGGCCGGCGGCATCATGGGCCGCGTCCCCACCGATCAGCGCACGCCGCTGCGCGGCTACGCCCGCGATCTTGGGTTGGCTTTTCAGATCGCCGATGACCTGCTCGATGTCGAAGGCTCTTCGGCCAAAACCGGTAAGGCCGTGGGCAAGGATGCAGCGGCGGGGAAAGCCACGTTCGTCTCATTATTGGGTGTCGAACGCGCCCGCACCCAGGCGACCATGCTCATCGACCAGGCCATCGCTCACCTTCAGCATTTCGGTCCAGAAGCCGACTTACTGCGTGCCATTGCGCGCTTTGCCATCGAACGCGACCGATAGGGATATCTCACCATGCGGATCGGCGTTTATCCAGGGACCTTTGACCCGCTGACGCTTGGTCACATGGACATCATCCGACGCGGCGCAAAGCTGGTTGACAAGTTGGTCATCGGCGTCGCCACCAACCCGTCGAAGTCACCAATGTTCAGTCTCGCAGAGCGCAAGGCGCAGGTACGGCGGGAAGTCGAAGGCATCGGCACCGTCGACGTCGTCGATTTCGACGCGCTGCTGATGAAGTTCGCCGAAAGCCAAGGCGCCACCGTCATCATCCGCGGGCTGCGCGCCGTCGCCGACTTCGAGTATGAGTATCAAATGGCCGGAATGAACCAGCAGCTCAATTCGCGCATCGAAACGGTGTTCCTGATGGCCGATGTCGCGCTGCAACCGATCGCCTCCAAACTCGTCAAGGAAATTGCCGTCTATGGCGGCGATGTCCGCAAGTTCGTCACGCCGCGCGTTGCCGCCGACGTCGTGCAGCGGGTCGCCGAAACCGGGCGCAAAGGTTCGCTGTGACAATTTTAAGTCGGCTGTTTCTTTGCCTGTTTCTCGTCGGCGGGACCCTGGCGCAGGCCCAGCAAGGCCCCTCAAAAGCCGATCTCAAGCCCATCCGCGAACTGCCCAAAATGGCACCCGCGTCGAACCTTCCCGGCATGCTTGCTACAGTCAACGCCGAAGACGTGCTGCTGCTCGACCTGTCGTCCGGCGGGCGCGTCCGCATCCTCATGCGCCCCGACGTGGCGCCACACCATGTCGAACGCATTCGCACGCTGGCACGGCAGGGCTTTTACGATGGCACGATATTCCACCGGGTCATCAAGGGCTTCATGGCGCAAGGCGGTGATCCCACCGGCACGGGCACCGGCGGCTCTAAGTTGCCGGATTTGAAGGCGGAATTCAACGATCTACCACATGTCCGCGGTGCGCTGGCAATGGCGCGATCGCAGTCCGACGACAGTGCCAACAGCCAGTTCTACATCGTCCTGCAACCGGTGCTCAAGCTTGATCGCACCTACACCATCTGGGGCCGCGTCGTGTCTGGAATGCAGTTCGTCGACGCCATTGAAAAGGGCGAGCCGCCGGCCAACCCCACCAAGATCGTCAAGGCATCAATCGAGGCCGACAAGGTGCCGCCACCGGCGCCATCATCGCCGATTCCCACAGCCGCCGTCGTTCGGCCCGGCGTGACGGCGCCGGGATCCATCGCTCCGCAGCCCAAGGCGCCCACGCCGAAATAATGCGCGTCGCCGATTTCGATTTCGACCTGCCCGAGACATTGATCGCGCTGCGCCCCGCAGCACCGCGCGACGCGGCGAAACTGCTCGTCGTCCGCGCCGGCCAGCCACTTGTCGACAGCATCTTCCGCAACCTGCCCGACGTCCTGCGCCCCGGCGACGTGCTCGTCGTAAACGACACGCGCGTCATCCCCGCTCAGCTCCACGGCACCAGTGGCAACGCCCGCATCGGCGTCACCCTTCACAAACGCGAAGCACCCGACAGCTGGTGGAGTTTTGTCAAGAACGCCCGCAGGTTAAAGGTCGGCGACACTGCCGACTTCGGCGCAGGCCTGACCGGGCATGTCCTCGAACGCGGCGACGAAGGCGCGGTCTTCTGGCGCTTTTCGGCCGATGACCTCGCCACGGCCATGCTCGAGGCCGGTGCTATGCCGTTGCCCCCCTATATCGCCTCGAAACGCCCGACCGACGCGCAGGATGCCGCCGATTACCAGACGCTCCATGCAGCAAAGGACGGCGCCGTCGCCGCCCCCACCGCCGGGCTGCACTTCACCCCGGACCTGTGGACACGCCTCGCCGCCGCCGGCGTCACCCGCGAAACCGTCACCCTCCACGTCGGCGCCGGCACCTTCCTGCCGGTCAAGGTCGACGACACCGACAATCACAAAATGCACGCCGAATGGGGAAGCATCGATGCTGCCACCGCCGCCCGCCTCAACGCCGCGCGGGCGACAGGCGGCCGCGTCATCGCCGTCGGCACCACCTCGCTGCGCCTGCTCGAATCGGCCACCGGCGCCGATGGCATTATTCAGGCCTTCACCAGCGACACCGCCATCTTCATCACCCCCGGCACGCGCCTCAACGCAGTCGATGGCCTCATCACCAACTTCCATCTGCCGAAATCAACGCTGTTCATGTTGGTTAGCGCGTTGATGGGGCTGGAGACCATGCAGGCCGCATATGCCCACGCCATTTCCAGCGGCTACCGCTTCTACAGCTATGGGGATGGCAGCCTGTTGCTGCCATGACGTTCGCGAAATCCTTTCCGCCGTCAATCGGCACCACGACGCGCGTTCTGATCCTAGGCAGCCTGCTTGGCAAAGTATCGCTCGAACGAAGCCAGTATTACGCGCATCCAAGCAACAAATTCTGGCCGTTGGTCAGTGCTATTGTTGATCGGGACCTTACAAGCCTGCGCTACGAATCCCGCCTCACAGCTATTGGTTCAGCCGGAATCGGCTTGTGGGACGTTGTCGGTGTCGCCTCCCGGGTCGGCAGTCTCGACAGCGCCATCCGCGATCACCGGGCCAATGACGTCGCCCGGCTTGTCCACGATCTGCCAAGCCTTGCGGCCATCGGCTTCAACGGCGGCGCGGCTTACAAGATCGGCGCGAAACTGCTCAACGAGACAGGGCTACCGCTGATCCCTCTGCCATCCAGCAGCGCGGCTTATGCTGCCATGTCATATGCCGCGAAGCGCAAATGTCTGGCTGACAATACGCCGCCATCTTTAAGCCGCCTGCCGGCACTCCGGCAGTCCGCCACCGCTCCCCGACACCACCGCAGCAATGCTGCCAGCGGCGGTGAAATACACAGTAGATACTCGCGCCGCCTTTGCTACTGCCACCGCTTTGCCGTCAACGGCAAACCCGTATGCCGCACCCACGGGAGCCACGCGCAGGCGCCGCTCGCCGCGAATTTCGATCAGCGTCCACAACGTCCACAGCCCGACCAGCGATACGATGATCGTCGCGGCGATCTCCGCCAGCCGCAACAGGCTCTGCCAGCCGCCGAGCCAGACCACCTCCTGCGCCAACACGCGAAAACCCAGCAGCCAGCCGCCGACGATGACCAAAGGCATGACGAACCACGCCCAGCACAGCAGCGACAGCGCCACAGCCCCATAGCGTTGCCGGCGGTTTTGCAGATGTGGCAAATTGATGATGAGCGATGTCATGATGCCTGCAATCCTCGGTCACTGGCGCCCCAGACGGCGGGTTCGCCGCGCTTGCGCACGATCGCCCGGTAAACGCCGAAAAGATTGGTACTGACGCCGATGCCCCAATAGGCGATCGGATACCAGATGATCCAGAAGTAATAGCGCCCCAGCCCACCGGCGCGCGCCTCATAGCGCGAATCGACGAACAGGCTGATGCCGAACTGCACTAGGCAGGTCATGCTGAGCAGCACCCCGAACCAGCGCGGCATGAAATCCACCGCCCAGCCGAACGCGTCGGGCTCGATGATGTGAACCCCGGCTGCCACCATCGCCAGCGCCAGCAAATACGACCAGACAACGCTCGTCCAATATTCCGCCCATAACAGCCAGAGACGCCGCGACTGCCAGCGCAGGATCTTCGGTGTATAACGCGTCATCACCTCAGCACCGCCCTGCGCCCAGCGCGCCCGTTGTCGCCAAAGACCTTTTACGCTCTCGGGCATCAGTACCCAGCACAGCGCATTGGGCTCAAAGCGAATGCGCCACCCCGCCAGCTGCAACTTCCATGAAATGTCGATGTCTTCGGTCACCATATCGGTCGACCAGTAATCGACCTGTGCCAACGCTGTGCGTCGGAAGCCGGCAATCACCCCCGACACGGTGAAAATCC